>NZ_BPLI01000077.1:0-101804 GCF_019656175.1 Bacillus sp. BML-BC051 | reverse complement strand
CATTAAAGCGGGATAAATGAGAATCTTTTTCAAGAACATTTATTTCCAATTATAACAACTAATAATAAGTACGTCAAAATAATTATTCTAAATAAGTATTCTTTCTAATATGATTTTGAATTTTATATGACAATTTATTTAATAAAAAGCGACTTACATAAAAGTAAGTCGCTTTTCTTCTATTCTTTAATATTTACCCCATATTCTTTAAACCAAACGTGAATTTGCGCTAAGTGAGCTAAAAGTTGCGGCCCAGTCATTAATTGACCGAACCAAGGCGATTGAAATGCACTACCGCCTGACTCAATTAATCCGCTCAGCTGTTCTTTATCAAATAGTTCGTGCAAAATTGAGCCTTTATCCGTTAATAAATTTTGTAGCCATACTGTTACTGCTTTCGTATAGTGCGGATTATGCGTTTTCGGATATGGGCTCTTCTTTCTATATAAGATGTCATTTGGAAGTAACCCTTCTAACGCTTTGCGCAATAGACCTTTTTCGCGGTTTTTATACATTTTCATTTCCCAAGGAATATTCCACGCATATTCGACAAGTCGGTGATCCGCAAATGGAACACGTACTTCTAAACTTGCCCCCATACTCATACGGTCTTTTCTGTCTAATAATGTTGTCATAAACCATACCATATTCAAGTAAAATAATTGTCGTCTCTTTGCTTCAATTGGGCTTTCTCCCTCTAAAACAGGAACTTCTTGAATAGATTCTTCATAACGCTGCTGTACATATTGTTGTAAATTTAATTTATTTCTCCATTCTTTCTTTAGCAGTTGTTCACGTGCTTCTGTAGAGCGCATCCACGGAAATGCACTCGATTGCAAATCATCTTCTCTATAAAACCACGGATAACCACCAAATATTTCGTCTGCACATTCCCCAGATAAACCGACGACAAAATCTTGTTTAATTTCACGACAAAACCATAATAATGACGAATCGATATCTGCCATACCAGGCAAATCACGAACGAGTACTGCTTCTGTTAAATACTGTGCTAATTGTTCATTTGAAATGACGCAGCGATGATGGATTGTTTGAAACGTCTCCGTCATCAAATGAATAAATGGCGCATCTGAATTAGGCTGAAACGCATTCGCTTTAAAGTATTTGTCATTATCTTCATAATCAACAGAATATGTGTGTAATTGCCCTTTTCCTGACCTTGCATATTCTTTCGCAGCAATTGCTGTAATAGCGCTCGAATCTACACCGCCTGATAGAAAAGTACATAGTGGTACATCAGAAACGAGCTGCCTTGTAATCGCATCTTGTAATAAAAAGCGTGTTTTCTCTACTGTTTCTTCAAAGGAGTCTTCATGTTTTTTGCTTTCCACATTCCAATATCTCCATATACATAAACCGTTCTTTGAAAATGTCATCGCATGCCCTGGACGTAATTCTTTTATACCAGCATAAATGCCATGACCAGGTGTTCTAGACGGCCCAAGACCGAATATTTCGGATAATCCTTCTAACGTTACTTCCGCCTTCACATCTGGATGCGCTAATATCGCTTTTAACTCTGAACCAAATAGTAATCGCCCACTATCATATTTATAAAATAGCGGTTTTACACCTAGTCGATCTCGCGCAATAAATACTTGTTCTTTCTGTTCATCCCATACGGCAAACGCATATATACCGTTTAAATGATCGACACATTCTTCTTTCCATTCAATATAAGACGCTAATAGTACTTCCGTATCAGAATGACCTTTGAACGTATATCCTCTTCTTAATAGTTCCTTTCGAATATCTTCCGTGTTATACAGTTCACCGTTATAGCAAATTGCATAATTCGTTTCATCTTTTAAACAAGTCATCGGTTGTTTCCCGCCCTCAGGGTCAACAACGATTAACCGTTTGTGCCCAAATGCGACATTGCCTTTAATCCAAACTTTATTATCATCTGGGCCACGCTTCGCTAACGTCTCAGCCATCTTCGTAACGACGTCCCGTTCTCCTTCTAATGAGCGTTTATAATCCACCCATCCTGTAATCCCGCACATATAAATCATCCTTCCATCTTATTTCTTTTCTTGAACGTGCAGTAATCCCCACCCTAAGGGGTGCGGATCAAAAAATGAAAAACTTGACGATAACCTACTATCCACATACTGAATAGCATTTTCACTCAGTAAAACGTGTTTTATTGTATGCCCACCTATGTCTAGATGTGTCTAGTTATAAAGAATGCACGAACTGTCTATAACAGAAATAACTACTTTTCATAAAGGAGAAATCGTGTATGATACAACGTAACCATATTTTATATAACCAGCCTCGCGCTCATACAGTCGGTAATGTAGAATATATAAACAATGAATGGGTATTCTTTGATGATGAAAATGATGAAGCATTTTTATTAGAAGATATTGCCGAAGATGGCTTTGAGATTTTATATAACAACAACTGGCTACCAGCTCGTTTCTATGAACAAGATGTATTACAAATCGCCAACGAACAGCACCATTTGCAAAACGGGGAAATGATACGAATTCGAAAGAAATTACTTCTCAGCTATACGGAATGGCTCGAAGAATTACCTGACTCTGTCTTTACGTTATTAAGCGAATCATTGCAATCCCTTCATTACTCTTTATATGATTGCATGTATTGTCATAATTATTTATCTTTCTTACCGAAAGAGGAAGCATGCGAAGGAGTAAATATTCTTTTGTTTGATAACGAAGAAATGATTTGTACACTACAGCACCATTTCGTTCGTCACGCTACGTCAAATAAAAACATGTTCCGTTTTACGAAAGTAAACGGAGAAGAGTTGCATATCGATGCAACATAAAAATAAAAACCACCTTATCTCCCAAACATTTGAGATTATAAGGTGGTTTTATTTTTATTTGAATACGTACCAGCCAAGTGGTAATTTTAGTCCTAAGTATATTACCGCTACTAACGCAACAATAAATAAGCCCCAAACCGCCCCTGTTGGTTTGTTTTTGCTCATTTTTACAAGAACCATTTCCATTCCGCCGATAACCAAAATACCAGCTAACATTTTCATGCCGTACCACATGTGCATGCTACCTGTTGCTGTCTTCACAATACTCATGTACAACATGAATCCTGTCACAATAATGATGATATACATTAGGCGAAGCCCCATATGTACACCTTTACCTTTTCTTCCTGCTGAATAAAGTGAATACGCAACGAAGAATAAAATTAAACCTAACGCCCATGCTGTAATATGCATATGTACCATCGTATCCCCTACCTCCTCTTTTCACACTTTTTCACTCTATATGATAACATGTTCATTTATTTTCAGGAAATGTTTCGCTTTTTTACATTTAAATGATATAATATTTAGAGTATTTACAAACTTCTTGTAATAACAAAAGGGGGAACAATCATGATTCAAACTAAGGATATTATCGAACTTACAGACACATACGGGGCAAATAACTATCACCCACTTCCAATCGTTATTTCTAAAGCAGAAGGCGTTTGGGTAGAAGATCCTGAAGGAAACCGCTATATGGACTTATTAAGTGCATATTCTGCAGTAAACCAAGGTCATCGTCACCCAAAAATTATTAACGCTTTAATTGACCAAGCTAATCGTGTTACGCTAACTTCTCGTGCTTTCCATAGCGATCAATTAGGTCCTTGGTACGAAAAAGTTGCGAAACTAACTAATAAAGAAATGGTACTTCCAATGAATACAGGTGCAGAAGCTGTTGAAACTGCAATTAAAACAGCTCGCCGCTGGGCTTATGATGTGAAGAAAGTAGAAGCAAACCGTGCTGAAATTATCGTTTGTGAAGATAACTTCCACGGCCGTACGATGGGTGCTGTTTCTATGTCTTCAAACGAAGAATACAAGCGTGGATTCGGTCCGATGCTTCCTGGTATTATCGTAATTCCTTACGGTGATTTAGAAGCGTTAAAAGCTGCTATTACACCAAATACAGCTGCATTCATTTTAGAGCCAATCCAAGGTGAAGCAGGAATTAACATCCCACCAGCTGGTTACTTAAAAGAAGCTCTTGAAGTATGTAAAAAAGAAAACGTTTTATTTGTAGCAGATGAAATCCAAACTGGTTTAGGCCGTACTGGTAAAGTATTTGCTTGTGACTGGGACAATGTAACTCCTGACATGTACATACTTGGTAAAGCACTTGGCGGCGGCGTATTCCCAATCTCTTGCGTAGCAGCAAACCGCGACATTTTAGGCGTATTCGAGCCAGGTTCTCACGGTTCTACATTCGGTGGCAACCCACTTGCATGTGCTGTTTCTATCGCAGCTCTTGAAGTGTTAGAAGAAGAAAAATTAACAGAGCGTTCTCTTCAATTAGGTGAAAAATTAGTTGGGCAATTAAAAGAAATTGATAACCCAATGATCACTGAAGTTCGCGGTAAAGGCTTATTCATCGGTATCGAATTAAACGAGCCAGCGCGTCCTTACTGTGAACAACTAAAAGCAGCTGGTCTATTATGTAAAGAAACACATGAAAATGTAATTCGTATCGCACCACCTCTAGTAATCTCTGAAGAAGATTTAGAGTGGGCATTCCAAAAAATTAAAGCGGTATTATCGTAATAATAGAGAGGTTGTCCTACATGTTGGGACAACCTCTTTCTTTTTATATTGATTTATACTAAAATAAAATTGTAATTTTCTGTATTTTATTTTAGAAAGCAGGTGCGATATGTTATTAAGGTATGGTAAACATATTAACTATTTGGCTACATCTTTTATTTTAGTTACATTCTTTGGCTTCCTCTTTTCCGTAACATTGCTTAGTCACTACTCAACTTCTACTACATTCACACTACTGAAAGCATCATTTTGGACTGCTGTTATTCTTACTATCATTGGTTTTGGACGAGAAAAAAGTGCACTTACGGTTATACTATTTGGCATTTGTACACTTGCATTCATTGGTCTTTACACTTTTTCGGTTATCGATTACCTCTATCACCCAAGGCCATAAAAAAGAGCTATCTTCGATAAGATAGCTCTTTTTTCATTTCACTACATTTCGCAAAGTACCAATTCCTTCTACTGTGATGACAACTTCATCACCAGCATGCAAAAACTTCGGTGGTGTGAAACCTTTGCCGACTCCAGCCGGCGTTCCTGTTGCGATAATATCTCCTGGTTCTAACGTCATACCTTTACTTATCGTTGAAATAATTTCTTCTAGTGAAAAAATCATTTTATTTGTATTTGAAGTTTGTCTTATCTCTCCATTTACTACCGTTTCAATGTGTAACGCATTTGGCGTTTCAACCATTGATTTATGAATTAAATACGGTCCCATCGGACAAAATGTATCGAAACTTTTTCCAAGGAAAAATTGTTTATGCTTCCTTTGAATGTCGCGAGCAGTTATGTCATTTATAATGGTGTAACCAAAAACATGCTCAAGCGCTTTTTCTTTTTTTATTTGTTTCCCTCGCTTACCGATGATGATAGCTAGTTCGCCTTCATAGTCTAGTTCATTCGTTGCGTGGGGATGACTATTAATTTTTTCATCCATTCCAATAACTGTCGTTGGCGCTTTCGTGAAGATCATTATATTTTCTGGAATTGACTCTTCTCCGCCCATTTCTATCGCATGCTCACGATAATTTTTTCCAACGCACAAAATATTCTTCCTTGGCCTTGGAATTGGTGCTAATATTTTCACCTCAGTTAACGGGTAATACGCCGTTCCTTCATTTTCCTTTGCCCAATTTACAATATCACATATTTTTTCAAAACATTCGGTTCCTCTTTCAATACACTCTAACATTGTGATTGGAACCGTAACCTTTTCCCCTTTTTGCCTTTGCGCTTCTCTTAAGTGCAATACCTTCTCTTCCTCTTCATCCACAATACCTACAAATACCTTTTCATCTTTTTTCGCCGTTACAAAACGCAATATTTCCACTCTCCATCCTAAAACTCATACCCTTTAATTGTATTCGCATCCGTAAGAAAAAAACCTTCTCATACACGCTAATTTTTACAATATTCTTCTCATAGCCTATTCGTTACTCCTATGCATTTGGCATAAAATGTAGAAATTTTACTTTTTTTAGCGAAGGCATTTCTTTTTTATGTTTTTTTTGTATAATATGTACTACATATATACTAAAAATTTCATTTAGAGATGGAGCCGATTTCAATGTTTGAGCAAGCGATTGAAAAAAAACGTGAAAAAATGATTTATTTTGCTGAACGCTATGGAATGACTTCTCAAAAAACAGTGGATTGTAGCCAAGAACTGGACAAGCTCTTAAATGTAATTTGGCATGTACATACGGATTTTCACCCTAATCAAACACTCGAAACACACACGCAATAACGTGTGTGTTTCTTTTATTTCAAAAAAACACACATTTTATTGAAAACGCCCATACAATAGTAGAAAAGAAAATTTTAAAAACGAAAGGTGTTTTGTATGCCAGCTATGGTCGGACATATTCGTATCGTCAATATTGGATCAAGTGGTATTTTTCATATTGGAGATGTATTTGCGATTAGGCCTATTAGTTATTCACGCGCTTTCGCTGGGGCCGGCTCTTTTAATGTTGGAGATAACGTTTCTGTCTACAATTATCAAAGTGCAACGACTGTTAATGATTCAGATGTCGTTGATCAAGCGATAATTGGTTCAACTTAAAGGGGGCGATTGTATTGAATTTTTATGTAAACCAAAGCATCATCATTAACAGCATTAAAATTGATAGCATTACAACCTCTTCTGTATTTCAAATTGGTACTGCTGGAAGTATTAAAGCTCTATCTAAATTCTCGAATACTGGCGGATTTACAGAGCCCCTCCGTCCATTGCAGGCGAAAGGACAAATTATTTCTATCAAACCATCAACTAGTTCTTCTTAAGACATCCTTGTCATAAATATATAGCAGGAATGTATTTACCCTCCCTATTGAAAAGGAGGTTTCACAAAATGAATCAAGATATATATACTTACTTACACCAACTTCAACAAGCTCTTCAAATACAACAAGCATCCATCCTGAATTTAGAGGATCAAGTGCGCCAACTACAAGAAGAGCTTAACGAATTAAAAAATCGCCCCTCCTCTTCTGTAGGAAAAGTGGAATACAAATTCGATCAATTAAAAGTAGAAAATTTAAATGGTACTTTAAATATTGGTTTAAACCCATTTTCAGCAAAAGGGCAACAAATCGAGGATTTTCAAGTTGATACAGAAACTTTGAAGGTCAATCCTGAAACTGAAACAAACCCAGACTTTTACCAAGGCATCCTTCAAGAAATGCATCGTTACTTAGATGAAGAAGCATATAGCCGAATTCTCCATTTTGAACAAGAAGAGAGAACGCCGCTCGATGAAATGTATCGACAAATGATGGTGGATGACATAAAAAAACAAATGGAGCATAGACTTCCTTATTATTTATCACAAGCGCAGTCATATGAAGGGATTTCAACAGATCCAGATTACTTACGAGATATCATTATTCAAGCAATGAAACAAGATATTGACAAAGCCTTCCTCTCTTTTATTCAACACATACCGGGCAATTTCCGAAAGGAGTAAGTATGTATGAATGTTAACGTTGTAAATCGTGAATTGAAAGTCGGACAGATTAAAATGAACGGTGTATCGTCGTCCGCACTCTTTTTAATTGGAGATGCAAATCTCCTCATACTATCTTCTATTCTTGATACACCATTTGAAACTGTTACAGAGGGTCCGTTTGTACCGTTAGTTACAGATGTCCCTCCTACTCCAGGTTAAGGAGACTGAGAAATTATGTTACATCATGTATCTATTGTCGAAAATGTTTCTATTATTTCTTTAGGTATTGCTGCCGTATTTCAAGTTGGAGACGCAAATCAAATGGAATTAAAAAGTAGAGCTCTTGCCGTCCATAGGGAAATTCCTTGTTATATAAAAGGCGAAGGTCGCTTAGATGCATTTGAAATATTTACAGATGAACATGTCACAATCCCAAAACGAACGACAGATGTAAAATTAAACATTGTAAATGAATGTCCTTTTATTGAAGTGAATAACGTTGAATTGCGCACACTTTTAAACTCTGGTGGATTTCAAATTGGAAATGTTGATTATGTTTTTAATAACTCTCGTATTATGCAAATTCGCCAATATATTACGGATGAACCTTCCGCTCAATAATTCATATAGTAATTACAAAGTTTAGTAAAGTAGGTGGATGGTATGCCTTCTGTTGTTGGAAATCTCGTCGTTCAAAACAGTAATGGTTCTTTCAATTTAGGAGATTTTTATAACGTGTCTCCGAAAGAAAATACGAAAGCTTATAATGGTTCCGGAGCTTCCAATGTTGGATTTGTCGTGAATACGTTTAACGGTGTTAGTGCAACAAATACGTTTGATTCTGATGTGGCCGATCAAGATCAAATTGGAACAGCGTAAAAAAAGTAGGAGAATATCTCCTACTTTTTTCTTATTACAATTTCATTTTATTTAAACGATAACCCAGCTTCCTCCAAAGCCTTTCTAAGCTTCGGCATAGACGCAGGTCCCATACCATGCAGTTTTAAAATTTCTTTTTCACTATACTTTGATAGTTCTTCTATCGTGTGAATTCCATGGTGCTCTAGCGCATTTCGTGCTGGTGATGAAAGAAGTGAAAGAAATCCTGTTTTTGGTTTCTTTTCTTTCTCACAAGTTGGGCAAGTTGGACAATCGCTACTTTTGTAGTATTCATGTCCTTTTTCACACGTTCTTAACGTTTTTTCCGTCACCATTTTCAAATCCCTCTATTCTTCAATTTTTACAACATGGTTGCCATCAAAGAAGTATAAGCATTTCTCTTTCACAGGATGTTGCAAGCTTTTTTCAAGTGCCTTTGCATACAACGAAAGCTGCACTTTGTATCGATCTTCTAAAATCGGTTTCGCTTGATCGAATCCGCCTGGGAACTTCCCTTCAATCGTATCTGTTTTAAAGTCGATTAAAGTGATACCGTCTTCCTCTTCAATTATGCAGTCGATAACCCCTTGGACAAGAATTGATTCCCCACTCTGTCCTTGCCAATCTTGATATGCTTCTTCTGCTGCAAGCATCATCGTAAATGGTACTTCACGCTCAACGCTTTTCGCCGCTAATACTCTTTTACCTAGATCACTGTCAAAGAATGAAATGACTTTTTCGATTGCTATTTCTTCGGCTTGTTCGAATGTTAACAGTTCTTTATTAACCATGCCACTAATTTGCTCCCGAATCACTTCTTCTGTAATCGGCTTCTTCAAATCAACATGTTGCATGACAGCATGAACTGCCGTACCTCTTTCAGCGTATGTTAATCCTTTTTTCTCCATAAAACGAGGACGTGTTTTAATTGGCGCACGCATTTTTTTAATAAAAGCGTTATCGCTACCTTCTTCAGATTGATAATTTCTCTTTATTTCCGTAACAGATTGTTTCGCGCGGTGAGATGTTGCTTCATCATATCCGTACTTCCACATTAATCTATCGTACACTTCTTCTTTTCGTTCACTTTGCAGGGGAACAGCTTTTTTCTCACGAAGTGCTTCTAGTAATTCTTGTTTCTCTTCTTGAACCGGTTCTGGCGCAAGTAACGTGCTACCGTCTACAACTTCGACTTTCCAGCTCGTGTCATAGTCATAAATTTCACCCGGAATACTACCTTGTCCTAATTCAAGAAGCATTTCACTATCACGATGTCTATATAATGAAGGTGCAATCCAGTCTAAATAACAAGACGCTCCGGCACGTATATGATCTGGTAATAACCATTCACTATGCTCCCTTGCATCAAGCCATTTTTCCATTTCCTTATTTGCATCCTTAACCGTTCCGATTAAAATTAACTTCTCTTTTGCACGTGTTAACGCTACGTATAATACGCGCATTTCTTCCGCGATTAATTCCATTTTCATTTTACGCTTAATTGCTAGTTGCGATAATGTCGTATATTTAATTCGTTTACGAGGATCGATAAATTGCGAACCGAAACCGAAGTCTTTATGAAGTAAGAAGCGTTTCATTAAGTCCTGTGTATTAAAACGACGACCAAGTCCCGCTACGAATACAACTGGGAACTCTAATCCTTTACTTTTATGAATCGTCATAATACGAACGACATCTTCTTGTTCACCTAAAGCTCTCGCCGTCCCCATATCGTCACCACGTTCTAAAATACGCTCAATAAAGCGTAAGAAGCGGAATAATCCTCTAAACGATGTTGCTTCATATTGTCTTGCGCGGTCATAAAGTACACGCAGGTTTGCTTGCCTTTGCTTTCCGGCTGGTAAACCGCCAACAAAGTCGTAATAACCTGTCTCACCGTACACTTTCCAAATCAAATCAGAAAGAGACTGTTGACGCGCAAATTCACGCCATCCTTGCAGTAAGTTATAGAACCACTCTAATTTATCATGTAGTTCTTGTTCTTCCTCAAGCGGTGCCCCTTTTAAGAATGAGCTCATCACTTCATAAAACGAACCTTTCTTCCCATGAGCACGAAGCGTCGCAAGTTCTTCATCATTTAATCCAACGATTGGTGAACGAAGCACTGCGGCAAGTGGAATATCTTGCATCGGATTATCGATTACGCGGAATACGTTCATCATAATATTTACTTCTGTCGCTTCAAAGTAACCAGTCGCAAGATCAGCGTATACTGGAATTCCTTGCAATTTTAACTCTTCCATAATTTGCGGCGCCCACGGCATAGAGCGAAGTAAAATAACGAAGTCGCGGTATTGTACAGGGCGCATACTATCCGTTTTACGATCATACACTTCATAACCTGAATCAACCATCGCTTTAATGCGCTGCGCCATAAGACGAGCTTCAAGTTGCGCTTTTTCTACTTCTGCACCTTCTTCACCGTCTTGCACTTCTTCTTCCGTTTGCTGAATGCATAGTAGTTCTGCCGCTACATCTTCACCTTCTGGATAGCTAGCACCTAACTTTAATTCAGCGTCTGCATCATAGTCGATTTCTCCGACTTCTTCACCCATAATTTGTTTAAAAATAAAGTTCGTACCTGCTAACACTTCATGACGACTACGGAAGTTTTTCGCTAAATCAATTTTCATTCCGCCGCCCAATCCTTCTTGTGTGAAGCGTTTATACTTTCCTAGGAATAAACCTGGTTCTGCTAGTCGGAAACGATAAATCGACTGTTTTACGTCCCCTACCATGAACAAGTTTCCTTCACTCTCAGAATCTTTCGTTACAAATTTAATAATGGATTCCTGTACGAAGTTCGTATCTTGATATTCATCGACTAATACTTCAGCAAATTTATTGCGATATTGGAGCGCTACTGCTGATGGCTTCATCTCACCATTTTCACTTTGTTCACTTAAAATTTGTAAACAGAAATGCTCTAAATCTGTGAAATCGACCATTCCTTTATCTCGTTTCATCGCTTGGAAACGCTCTGTAAATACTTTTACAAGTTGAACAAGCTTTTCTAATACAGGATGCATATCTTGAAAATCTCGTAAGAAACTTTCAGGTTTGCGGCTAAATAACTCTTCTTGTAATTTCTTCACTTCATCTTTCGCTTTATTACGAAGAGAGTCTACTTGTTTTACAACATCTTCGTTGTAATCACTTTTCTTAATACGCTTTAATGTTTGCCACGATACGTTTTGCATCGCTTCGTACACACTTGTCCATGACTCACGAGCAGCTGACGATAACGTTCCGAGTAAAACTGCATCAGCTTGCAAGGTTTCAACGCGAGGCGCCGGGCCGTCAGGAAGCATTGCGAGTTCGGTTGCTTTACGAATATGCTGTTCTGCTGTTTCAAGCTGGAATTTCACATCTTCTAATAAGTAAGAAGCATACACTAGATCTTCAATTGTCTTTCCTTCTACGTCGTATGCTTCTACTAATTTATCGAGCCATTTTTCCGGATTTGGATGCGCTCTTGATTCTGTATGAAGTGCTAAAATCATACGCTGTAAGTCATCATCACTACGATCACTCGTATAACGATCAACGAGTTCAAAGAATATCGTATTATCTTCAATTCCATACTCTGCTTCTAATATGTCGTCTAATACTTCTTCTTTTAATAATTCGTTTTCTGTTTGATTCGCAATGCGAAAACGAGGATCAACATCAAGCATGTAGTAGTATCCTCTAATTACTTGTAAACAAAAGGAGTGAATCGTTGAAATAGAAGCTTTATTTAATAAGCTAAGTTGCTTTCTTACGTGCTGCGACCCTGGCTCATCAATTAATACTTTTTCTAACGCTTCCCCAATTCTGTTTTTCATCTCTTGCGCCGCTGCATTCGTAAATGTTACAACGAGCAGGCGGTCGACATCGACTGGATTTTCTTCACTTATAATCTTTTTAATAATACGTTCAACTAATACTGCTGTTTTCCCTGATCCAGCTGCTGCTGCGACTAAAATATCACGTCCGTTCGCTACAACCGCTTTCCACTGGTCATCTGTCCACTGACTACCTTCTGGTTTTTTAGGCCAATTTTCAATCATTCTCCGCCAACCTCCTCTCTAATTTTCTCCATCGCTTCGCTATCTTTCATATCTTTTAGCGTACGGAATTGATTATCTTCAAGTGATTCATCGAACTGACAAACAGATTTGAAGTTACAGAACGTACATGCCGCTTTATTCCCCTTTTTGTAAGGAGCAATATCGATAACGCCTTCTGTAATGTCTTTTCCGATATTTTCAAACGTATGGTGTACGTATTTTTGCAATACGTTAAACTCTTGTTCACTTGCAATGCTCGAACGCGCACTAAAGCTACCGTCTTTTTTCAGGCCAGCAGAAATAATATCAGAGCTTCCTGTTGAAAGTTTATTATCCATTAAACGAACAACATCAGCATCGCCTAGCACGAGTCCTTTCATTTTAAATTTCTTTAAAATTTCTTTTTCGATTTCTGCTTCAGATGCGTCACCTTTCATCTCAACGATTGGGTTATGAATATGGAAGTACAGTACACCAGCCGGTGATGCAGTGCCGCCTTTTTTCATCCACGTATGTGCATTTGAAGTAACAACATCTAAATACGTTAACATTTGAAGTGCTAATCCGTAATACACTTCCGTTAAGTCTAACGCTTTTGAGCTTGATTTATAGTCAATAATACGTAGGAACGTACCACTTTCATCTTCTGCCTTATCAACACGGTCAATACGGCCAACTACTTCCATCTTCACACCATTTGGTAATGAGAATTCCATCGGTGGAAGAGATCCTGTACCACCCATACCGAATGGCACTTCTAAATCAACTGGTACGAAACCACTTGATTTCGCGTGCTCACGAAGAATGATTGACGTACGGAAAATGATTTGTTGTAGTTTTTGTTTTAAATAGAAATGACGGTTTGAACTTAATAAAATTTGTCTTTGTAATAACGGTGCAATCTCTTCTATTACTAAAACAGAAAGATGCTCACATTCTTTTATTGATAAATCCGCCCAAGTACGATTTTCACGTAATAGCCTGTCTGCAATTCTCTTCAGCGCTGCATGGAATAATTCCCCGATATCTGGCGCATCCAGTTTGAAAATATCACGCTCTCTTAATGATAAACCGTGCTGCGCGAAATGAGCATATGCGCAACGGTTAAATAGTTCCATACGAGAGACGCTTCCTTTTATTGTGTCTCCGTATAAATCTCTACTTACAACTGAACTTAGCTTTTGCGCACGATTTCGGTAGAATAAGCTTGATAATACGCGGCTACTTTTTTGCTTCCATTCATCTGAAGTAACGTAGAAATTATATACGTCCCACCAAAAGTCTAAATTCCCTTCAAATCCGTATCGCTTCCACGTTTGAAGTTGCTGCATTACATATGACAGCGTTACTTCTGGCGTTGCTACGTATGAAATTTGTTCCGAACGTGATAAATCATTTACGTCATTCGTAATAAATGTATCTTTCACATCAGGGAACATTCTTTTTATTTTCTTAATAAAGCTAGACGCAAGTAACGTCTTTCCTTCCTCATCTGCAAGCGGACAAGAAATATATAATTTCTCTGTCGCTCTCGTTACCATTTGGTACATAACGAACTGTTCTTCTAATAAAGTTTGTCTCGTCGTTGGTGCTAATTCGATACCTGCAGCACTAAGAACATCTCTTTCTTCATCAGAAAGCATACCTTCATCCATAGGTGCTGCTGGAATTACACCTTCATTCACGCCAATGACAAATGTTGCTTTCACATTTGATAATCTAGAACGATCAATATTCGCAATTAACACTTGGTCTAATGACGGCGGAATGTTTGCGAATTGAAGCGCCTCAAGCCCTGTCGACATAACGTCTGTGAACATAGAAAGTGACATTTTCTCTTCGCCAAGCATTTCAACGAACGTATCAAGAAGACTCATTACTTCTTCCCATACTTGCTCATGATCTGTCGCAAATAAGAAATCTCCGCTCTCTTCTGCACGAACACGTAATGCTTCTAGTTTTTTCGGAACATCAAGCTCTTCTAAAAATAAGTAAACAGCTTCGCACATTTGCATAACTGTTCCCGCACGTTTCAGCCTTTTTTGCATACGAATAACAGGCGTTCTTACAACGTCGCGCAGTCGATTTATTTTCTCTTCCATTTCACGTTCACTGTCTGTAATCATCCCGTCTGTATCGTCAAGAGAACGATAGCGGCGATACATCCATGGATCTTCAGACGTCCATCTCTTCCCTTGTACACCGTACGCTAAACAGTAGTTTTCAAACTCATCCATCTCTTCGCGCATCGTTTCTTTTCTTACGTCTAATGGATATAAAAGCTCTGTTTTCACGCAGCGAAACACTGCATCATAACGCCAATTCCCACTAATAATCTCTAGTGCAGAACGAATACATTCTACTAGCGGATGATGTGACATCGGGCGTTTTTCATCGATGAAGTGCGGGATATTATAATCTGTAAATAACGTTCGCATCACATCGTAATAACTTTCCCCATTACGAAGAAGAACCGCAATATCTCGGTAACGATAGTCTTCGTCCGCCACAAGTCTACGAATTTCACGAGCAACACCTTCTACTTCAGCTCGTAAATTCGCTGCTGTATGAATCGTTACACTTGCTTCCCCGTGAAACTTTTCATTTGGTCGTGCTTCATAATGCGTTTCTAAATGCGCTAATGCTTGCGAATGAAAACGTGGTTGTTCCATAAGCGGAATCGTTTTTTCAATTTCTATCTTCTCTTCACGTGCTACTTGTTTTATTTTTTCATACGTTAACGTCGTTTCATAAAATAAATCTAGTTCATTTACTGGCTGCGCTAACGTTTTTTCATCTATCGTTAACGTGATCGTAACTCTCGCTCCGCAAATCATAAGCTGTCTTACAATTTCTAGCTCTTGCGGTGAGAACGAATGAAATCCATCTATATAAATTTCAGCCCCATTTACATATTCAGATTGCGGAAGCTTTTCGACTAGCAATTGCAGGTAGTCTTCTGAATCTAAATATTTTCCGATTAAAGCACGTTCGAAATCATCATATAATAGTTGTAGATCATACACTTTATTCGCTAATAGCTTTTGTTCGGCACTGCTACTATGCGCATCTAATTGTTGCCACATTTCATATACGTTAGATGGCGTCACGTTGTAACGTTTAAACTCCGCAATCATACTACCAAGATGTTCAAAGAAACCGTTTTGCTCCGCTGCTTTTTGGAACACTGATAATCCATCTTTACGAGACTCTACAATTTTACGAAGTAGCATATGTACGCCTGCTTCATCAATGTGAAGACGACTCGCTCCGCCAACTTCTTGCAGCACCTTCCACGCTAACCGTGAAAAACTAAAAACTTGTGCCCGAATAGAACCTCTAACATCCTCACTACCAATTAACGCCTGCTGCGTTTGGAATGTCATCTGTTCTGGCACAAGATATAATATTGTTTCCCCTCTTGGGCGCTGCTTTAACTCTTCTTGCACTTCGTGTAAACAAAGTGTACTTTTTCCACTTCCCGCTCTACCAATCACAAATCGAAGTGACATGTAACCCCACCTTTCACTTACATAACGAACGTTAGTTTGCTACTATAATTGTATTATAGGACACGAAAAAAGACAAACGGAGTAGTTTGTCTTTTACTATACTTCTACCTATTATATCAACCTTTTGAAAAATTCGTTTGCACCTCTTGAATTGGCCAATATCGTAAATCAACTTTACCGACAACTGTATCAGCTTTTACAAATCCAAAGTGTCTACTATCCCAGCTTCCGAGTCGATTATCGCCTACTACAAAAATATATCCAGGTGGTACCGACTTTTCTTTCGTTAACTCTTCTAGTTTAAAATCACCTGTTAGTTGTCGTCCATTTGTCTCTTTCTTATACGTCTCTAAATAAGGTTCATCCACGAATTGTCCGTTTATATACAGTTTATCATGCTTATATTCAATTTGATCCCCAGGTAAACCGATAATTCGTTTTACATAGTCCTCTTTTTTATTCGCATGAAACACAACAACATCAAACCTGTTCAAGTCCCCTACTTGATAACTCACCTTATTTACAACGAGCATATTGCCATCTTGCAATGTCGGCATCATTGACTTCCCCTCTACAACGTACGTTGAAAAGAAAAACGTTCGAAAAAATACAGCTAATAATACACCAATTAAAATTGTTCGTATCCACTCTATGCCTTCTTTTTTCAAAGTTTTCTTCATCCGCTTCTCCCCTTACCCTTTAATAATGAAGCTTTCCTTTACAAAGAAGACTATTCTTAATGTAGTTCTAACTTTACTTCGATTTTCTTGCCGACATACCATAAAATAAAAATACCAATTGCTACAATGACTGATTTCACCGGATTATGAATAAATGACATTAAATCATGACCGATATACGTTAAAATAAAAATCATCACAAGTTTTCCGAACGCGAGCGCAAGACCAAACTGTTTTACACTAATGCGAGATAAACCAGCAACAACATTTATAAGCGCAGACGGTGTAAACGGAAAACAAAATATAACGAAAATCGGCGCGAACCCTTTCCTTTCAATCCATCCCATTGCCTTTCGTACTCTCTCATGCTTATTTACAAAAGAAAAGAAACGACTTCGGCCAAAATGGCGGATAATGAAAAAGACAAGTAAAGCACCCATTACTGATCCAAGCCACGAATAAAGAAAACCGAGCCAAAATCCAAATGCAACAGCATTCGCCAATACAAATACGATGAGTGGCAATGCCGGAATCAACGCTTCTATCATCGGTAAACCAATACCAAGAAGTGGTCCGAACGCTTTATAACTTTCAACAATATGATCCATATTTTCTGGTGAAAAATACTCTTTGATTGTCTGAAAATCCATTCTACACTTTACCCCTTTACTCTAAGTACTACCTCTACTGTATCATCGCTTATATGAAAGAGGAAATGGTAGATACGACATATGGAGATGTAATTATTAAGTTTCCATATCTTTCATTAGAATTCCTTCATTATTATGCTATGATAATCTATCAATATTCGACAGGACGTGTCGCGATTTTGGAAGTGGTCCTTTTGTTTTGGTAGCAAATTCCTCGGTAACTGAAATTATATCGGTAATTTTCTGAATATATCGACCGTAACTCGCTTTTTATCAGCGATTTCTCGAATATATCAACCACAACTCGCTTTTTATCGGCGATTTCTCGAATATATCGACTTACCGACAAAAACTGACAAATAAAAGGATGGGGGGTCCCCCATCCTCTTACACTTCGCCTTCTTTCACAAAATATACTTTCTCGTATGCTGGTTTTAATCTAGATTGTTCAGTTTTATCAATCTCTTTAAAACAAGGGCTCCCTTGTTTTTTCCTACGATCTTCATATTCAGTACGCAATTTTGCTGTACGATTTTGTTGATTTTCAAAACTACTTTTTGATATTTCTAATTTCACAGCAAAGCCATTTATAAATCTAACAATAACATTTCCGTCCTTTGACTCTTTATTACTTTCAATATAAAAATGAGACAACCAAGCGCACTCTTTTCTAGAGTATGAATAAGTGGGAAAAAAATAAAGTTGATCTGTCGGACTAATCGCAATCGGTGCTTTATGTGTAATATGAGTTAACTCTTTCTTTCCTTCTTTTCTGCCTAAGAAACTAGAACCATGCTTGCGGCAACTTCTTTCTATAATATCTAGAGGCTTTTGAAATACGAAAAAGGAATCTTCCCTCTCAACAACTCGTGTAACAATTTTCTTTTCACTTAGAATAACAGGAAGTAAGGCCATTGTATTTTTATTTACCACATAGTTTTCAACATAACGTTCTACTTTACTTTCCATATTCTACTGTCTCCTTTTTTTCCATTTATATTAGCAGCTGCATATATAATTTTAGCATCTACGAAAAGGAATTGGTTTACAGATTCCGCTTTTTTACAATACTTTATCATTTATCAAATATCTTTTAAATTACAAAATAACGATATAGTGATTTTGCGATAAAAACTAATACAAAATGTATTTATACTACCTATAAATATTTACAACTGCTTCCTCATTTTTCATCATTACGACAATTAACTTTGCTATAATTAAAAGAAAAATCCAATATATGGAGGTCCACTATGGAAGAAAAAGAAATGCAACCAACGATTCAAATGAAAAATAGTAGCATTGTGATCGTGAAAAACTCAGCTAGCATTATATTCGGCTTATTTTTCATTCTACTATTTTTTGCAAAGCCTTTTCGTAAATCGAAATGCCCTGAATGTAAGAAACGCGCGAAGAAAAAGGTTGAAAAAGAAGAGTAAAAGGCCTTCCATTTCGGAAAGCCTTTTACTCTTCTTCCTATTTTCTTCCGAGTGTCCTCATATCCTTTTTTAAAAATATTACTACATACAAAAAAAACGATGAAAAATTATCCACTACGTTAAAAAGTACTTGTATGTGTTACCCATTTTTATTTTTTATTAAGAACTTCAACTTTATACATCACTAGCAACTTTTTAATTCGTTAAATCTACAATATAAGTTTTGTATAGAATTCCATTTCAAAACACAAAATATGTAAGTGATTATTTATGATTACATTAGTTTTTTATCTAATTCCAAAAAGGAGCTGTATAATATGGAGAAAAAAAGTCTATTAAGACAACAGATTAATAGCGTCCCATCAGATGCTCTGAATACCCCTAGTAAAGAGCAAGAACAAATGTTAGAAACGTCATCTCAAGACGAACAAAATTCTAACAACAATACTAATAAAAAAGATGTTACTCAAAGCCTATATGGCGTAGATTTACCCATTTCGGATGTAGACAGAACAACAAATAAACAATGAATTGTAAAGAAAAAAATTAAGAACAAATAAACTTAATACTTTCTCATTTATAAAGTGAAACTTTAATCAGTCCTCAACAATTGGGCGTTAACAGACAGTTGGTCTCCCGCCGAATTTTGAGAGGAGAAACCAACTGCCCGTTAATGTGCATGATAAAAAGACGACCATTATTTTCACAGTTATAAGGACGTAATTTTTCTTCAATGAAATGAAAACGAATTGTTACTTCAATCGTACGTAGAAAATGATCCTGCAGAACTAATTCTTCTATAGAAACTGATACGCGTTCACCCCGATGATTTTTGAATACCTCCATCATAAGAAATCTCTCCTTTTCCATCAATTTTGACATAAAAAAAGAGATGGAAAGACTTTCTCCACAACAAAAAAAGGGATGGCAGCAGCCATCCCTTTTTTCCATAATAAACTATAAAATTATAGTTTGATTACGTTTTTAGCTTGAGGTCCACGGTTACCATCTTCGATTTCGAAGCTAACTTTTTGACCTTCTTCTAGAGATTTGAAACCTTCAGTTTCGATTGCAGAGAAATGTACGAATACATCGTTTTCGCCTGGAACTTCGATGAAACCGAAGCCTTTTTCGTTGTTAAACCATTTTACTTGTCCTGTTACTGCCATAATTATTTCCTCCTAAAGAAAACACAATTTATTTTAGTCTTCCTGTATAAAAAAAGAATCCACACATTATCAAACACGAAACATAAACTAGTTCTCACATACTTTTTCTCGTTCGTTTTCGGCACTTGATAATATATGGATTGCTTAATTTAACTATTCAACTGACTTCATCATAGCATACTTAAAATAAAATGTACAATCTTTTTTGAAAATAACTGACAAATTAAATTGATTGTACATTCGTAAATAATTGATTGTAGTATGTGCGGATTTCACTATGAAGTACACACAAACATCATTTGAATACGATTACATCTCTTGTTCTGAAGTGTTACAATCTAATCGTACAGTCGTTATATTGGAGGGGATTATATGTCAAACTACGCCAACGAAGAAAAGCTTACAGGGGGAAATGTATCAAATGTGTATCGTTCTGAAAATACTGTTCGGCGAGAATTAAAGCCAGGTAGTGCAAAAATTCATACATTATTACAACACTTAGAAAACAAAGGGTTTCATCATGCTCCAAAGTTTTTAGGTGTAGATGAAAAAAATAGAGAGATTTTATCCTTTATTGAAGGAGAAACTGGGAATTATCCGTTAAAAGAATATATGCGATCTAATGCTGTTTTAAAAGAAATAGCAAAGATGCTCCGCCTTTATCATGATGCGGTAAGTGATTTCCCCTTATCAGATGAATGGCAACCGATGGATTGTACTCCTAATGACATTGAGGTTGTATGCCACAATGATTTTGCTATATATAACATTATTTTTAATCAAGAAAAACCAGTAGGCATTATTGATTTCGATGTTGCTGCTCCTGGTCCAAGAATTTGGGATATCGCTTATACGCTTTATACTTGTGTGCCTTTAAGTAGAACGTATTATACAGAATCGGGTGAGGCAGTTCACTATGACTCATCACAACATGCTGGTCGTATGAAAGAAAGAGTGAAATTATTTGTCCAGTCCTACGGTAAAAGTATGGACGAAGATTACTTAGGAATGGTTTTACTACGATTAGAAGCTTTATGTACATATATGAAAAGAAAAGCACAAGAAGGCGATGTGAATTTCCAAAGAATGATTGATGAGGGACATTTAGAGCATTATGAAAAAGATATGGAGTTTATTCGCGATCATAGAGCTGAGTGGATTTGATAATATCTTCTTGTTTGTCGGTAAGTCGATATATGTGAAAAATCGTTCCGAAAATAACAAGGGGCACCCTTCAAAAAGGGGCCCCTTCCTTTTATTTTGTAAATTGTGCTTCTTCTGTAGATCCTTTTAGCGCTGTCGTTGATGACGTACCGCCTGTAATAACTTGTGCTACTTCATCAAAGTAACCTGTTCCTACTTCGCGTTGATGACGAGTTGCAGAGTAGCCGTGTTTTTCTGCTGCGAATTCTGCTTGTTGTAGTTCAGAGTACGCTGCCATGCCTCTCTCTTTATAGCCACGTGCTAGTTCAAACATGCCGTAGTTTAATGAGTGGAAGCCAGCTAGTGTTACGAACTGGAACTTATAACCGTAAGATGCGATTTCTTTTTGGAAGCTCGCAATTGTTTTCTCATCTAGTTTTTGTTTCCAGTTGAATGAAGGTGAACAGTTGTATGCAAGCAATTTCCCTGGATGCTCTTTATGAATTGCTTCTGCAAATCGTTTTGCATCTTCTAAATTTGGTTCAGACGTTTCGCACCAAACGAGGTCTGCGTATGGAGCGTATGCTAAACCACGTGCGATCGCTTGATCAAGACCTGCTTTCGTACGGTAAAATCCTTCTGGTGTTCTTTCTCCTGTAATAAACGCTTTATCAACTGGATCGATATCGCTCGTAATTAAATCTGCTGCATCCGCATCTGTTCTTGCAACGATAATTGTCGGCACTCCCATTACATCTGCCGCAAGACGTGCCGAGATTAAATTACGTACCGCTGTTTGCGTCGGTAGTAATACTTTTCCGCCTAAATGCCCGCATTTTTTCTCTGAAGATAATTGATCTTCAAAGTGCACACCTGATGCACCTGCTTCAATCATACCTTTCATTAGTTCAAAGACGTTTAATTGTCCGCCAAATCCAGCTTCTGCATCAGCTACAATCGGCACAAAATAATCTGTATCACCGCTTCCTTCCATATGCTGAATTTGATCCGCACGTTGCAGTGTTTGATTAATTCGTTTTACTACAGCAGGTACGCTGTTCGCTGGATATAAACTTTGGTCCGGATACATATGTCCCGAAAGGTTCGCATCCGCTGCTACTTGCCATCCACTTAAATAAATTGCTTTTAGCCCAGCTTTTACTTGTTGCATCGCTTGGTTTCCTGTTAATGCGCCAAGTGCGTTAATGTAATCTTCCGTATGAAGTGATGACCAAAGCTTTTCAGCACCGCGGCACGCTAACGTATGTTCAATATCAATTGACCCGCGCAGGCGAATTACATCTTGTGCCGAATATGGACGTGTGATCCCTTTCCAGCGCGTATCTAATTCCCAACTCTCTTGTAATTTCTCAATTCTTTCGTTTTTCATTTGTTCCATCCCCTTTTCGTTTTTATAAAATTTCATAACCCGGTAATGTTAAAAATGGTACGAATTCATCATTCCGAACGAGATTTGTAAACAAAGTTGTCGCCTCTTGGAATCTCCCTTTCTTAAAGGCTTCCTTACCAATCTCTCTTTCTATTTTTGCTAACTCTTCTTCTTTTAGCTCTTCCATTAATTCAAGTGTAATATTACGGCCATCATTTAATTTTCCACCTTCATGGCGAATCCATTGCCATACTTGTGCCCTAGAAATTTCCGCTGTTGCCGCATCTTCCATTAAGTTATAAATTGGTGCCGCTCCCCGTCCGCTTAACCAAGATGCAATATATTGAATACCTACGCTAATATTTAGGCGAAGTCCCTCTTCTGTAATCGTTCCCACTGGTACTTCTAATAAATCCTTTTCTGTAACATGTATTTCTTCACGTTTTCTAAAAATTTGATTTGGTGTTTTCATAATGTGATTAAATACTTCCATCGCGACTGGTACAAGTCCCGGGTGGGCAACCCAAGTCCCATCATGACCATCTAAAGCTTCGCGCTCTTTATCTGCACGTACTTTTTCAAAAGCTGCTTCATTCGCTTCTGGATTGTTTTTAATTGGAATTTGTGCCGCCATTCCTCCAATAGCTGGTGCATTACGACGGTGACACGTTTGAATGACTTTCAAAGAATACGCGCGCATAAACGGCGCCGTCATCGTGACTTGCGCTCTATCTGGAAGTAAAAATTTATTATGATTACGGAAACTCTTTAAAAAGCTGAAAATATAATCCCATCTTCCGCAATTTAATCCAGCAGAATGATCTTTAAGCTCATACAAAATTTCATCCATTTCAAACGAAGCGTGAATCGTTTCCAGTAGTACCGTTGCTTTGATTGTTCCGTTTGGAATACCGATATATTTTTGAGCAAATACGAAAACATCATTCCATAACCTTGCTTCTAAATGGCTTTCCATTTTCGGTAAGTAAAAGTATGGACCGCTTCCTTTTGCTAAAAGAGCTTTCACATTATGGAAAAAATAAAGTCCGAAATCTACTAAGCTACCAGACATATTTTTCCCATCAACTTGCATATGTTTTTCTTCTAAATGCCATCCTCTTGGACGCACAATTAATACTGCTGTTTTACTATTTAAACGATATTCTTTTCCGTTTTCATTTTTATGTGAAATCGTCCCCTGCACAGCATCTCGTAAGTTTATTTGTCCTTCAATCGCATTCTGCCAAGTTGGTGAATTTGAATCTTCAAAATCTGCCATAAAAAGATGTGCTCCTGAATTTAAAGCATTAATAACCATCTTTCTATCTACTGGTCCAGTAATCTCTACGCGGCGATCCTCTAAATCTTTTGGCAATTTGGCAATTGTCCAATCCGCTTCACGTATGTGCTTTGTTTCTTCTAAAAACTTTGGAAACTCTCCTGTATCAATTCTCTTTTGTTTCTCCGCACGCTTTTGTAAAAGTTCTATGCGGCGCTCATTGAAATTTTCATGTAGTTCCTTCAAAAAACTAAGCGCCTCAGGTGTCAATATTTCGTTGTACGCTGGTAACATTTCTCCGGGCAATGTAACCCGTGAAGTTTGCGTCGACATATTAGCATCCCCTTCTTAAACTGTTTTATAACAGATTTGATTTTATGATTTATATTATATAACAAATCTTCAGAAAAGGAAGTTTTTTTCGAAAATTTAATTGATTTTTTTACAAAACTGTATTCTTCCACCCGTATTACACATAAAAAAGAAGCTAGTGTTATACAACACCAGCTTCTTTTTTATTATTTATTCAAAAATTGTTTTAAATAAGAACTGCGCATATTGTTCACGTGTTACTTTCATGTTCGGAGCGAAGTTACCCTTCCCGTCTCCTACTGAAATACCATTTGAACCTACTGCATTAATCGCTTTTTCTGCCCAATGTCCCTTTGGTACATCTTTAAATCCTTTTGTTTCTTTCACTTCTAATTCATATGCTTCTGTAAGTACTTGAGCCATTTCTGCGCGTGTTAATGTATCTTTCGGTCTAAAGTTTCCAGTTCCATCACCATTAAAGATACCTAACTCTGTTAATACTAAAATTTCTTCTAAGAACATTGTTGACTTTTCATTAATATCTTTATATGGATTTTCAAGAATATCGCCTTCCTCGAATGCTTCACTGAAATCGATTGTGCGATAAATTAAAGCAGCTACTTGTTCACGTGTTACGTTATGTCCAAAACCAAACACACCATTTCCATAACCAAGCATAATTTCTTGTTCTGCTAAAATTTGAATTGCTTCATAAGACCAATGTCCTGCTGGTACATCTTTAAAGATTGCCGGGCTTGTTTGTTGTGACTTCGGAGCTGCTGCAGCATTTACTGTACCTTCAGCACTAAATGCTACTCCACCCATAATTGTTAAAGCTGTTGCTACTTTTAAAACTTTTTTCTTCAAAGTATTCTCTCCCTAAAAACATATTTTTTTCTAATATAAAGAATTAATGGAAGCGTAACAATACAATTCCCATGTGATTTTTGTCTGATTTATGAACTATATTTCATATAATTTTATTTACACTCTATTAACAATAAAGTTACTAAACCATATATTTAAACAGAAAAAAGTTACTTTATTCAATTTCTCCTTATCCAATAAATCCCAAAAACTAAATTATGAATAGAAAATCGATATAATTATAAATAATTTAAAATAAGAAAAAAGCGTGGAATTCCCGCGCTTTTTTCTCGATAAATATTATATTAATATAATTTAAACATCCTTATATTTTAACTTTTATTCATAATCCTCATCTTTTACTGGAAAATAAAAAACAGCTTTATTTAAAAACGTTGCATATTGCTCACGTGTTACAGCTTTATTCGGTTCAAATTTCCCATTTCCTGTTCCTACTATGACATGATTAGACTGCAGTGCACTAATCGCATTTTTTGCCCAATGATTATTTGGTACATCTTTAAATGTATGGTTCTTCTTCACCTCAAATGTAAATGCATTCGTAAGAATTTGCGCCATTTCTGCACGTGTTACTGGTGCAGCTGGTCTAAAGTTTCCTTTTTCATCGCCTTTAAAAATACCATGCTCTGTTAATACTAAAATTTCATCTAAAAACATTGTTGCCCTCTCAGAAATATCTTTGTATGGATTTTTTAAGGGTCCTTCTTTATTCAAATTCAATGTACGATAAAGTACTGCTGCTACTTGTTCTCGTGTTACATTATCTCCTACACCAAACTTACCATTTCCATAGCCTAACATTACTTTATTGTATACTACGTCCATTATATCGTCATATGCCCAGTAATTTACTGGAACATCATCAAACACAATCATTTCTGGATATTCTTCTGCTTTTACGTTTGGAACATTTGTACTTACAAACAAGCCGCCCATAATAGTTACCGTTGCCATTATACGTAACATGTTCTTTTTCATTGCCCTCTCCCCTTTATCTCCATTAAAAAAAACGGAAAATAATAGAATGAAATCCTTTCCAATATTACATATGTTGCCTCCACACCCATTATGCAATATATTACATTTAAAAAATCTATTATTGTGAAAATCACTACTAAAGGAGAGCCAATTCGCTCTCAATTTCAATTTTTATACCGAATTGTACGCAAATCATATCCCTTTCCTATGGTCATTTAAAGGTGTTTCTATACATTAAATATTCTACTTTTTTAAAAAGAAATCCTTCACATTTTTAAAGTTCATTTTCTAGACAAAAACCGCCAATATATGTTGTTACTCCGTGTATATCGACGTTTCGACAAAGGATATCAACTGGACTACAACATACGAAAATAATAACCTACCTAATTAATAAAAGCTCACAATGAGCGAAGGATGTCTCCTCTACAAATTATGAGCTTTCTCTTTCTCTATTCCATTTTCCCTGGAGAATTATCAATGGATCGTTTTAAAAATTTCGCAAATTGCCCGCGTGTTACGAGCATTTCAGGATCAAACTTGCCATCTCCCGTTCCAATCACCACTTTATTAGACTGTAATGCGCTAATTGCGTCTCTTGCCCAATAGTTTTCTGGGATGTCTGTAAATGTATGCGGACGCTTTGTTTTCAACTCATATGCTTTCGTTAAAATTTGTGATAACTCTGCACGAGTCAGTGTTGCTTTCGGACGGAAATCTCCATTTTCGTCTCCTTTAAAAATACCAAGCTGTGTTAAGCGTAAAATTTCGTAAGGGAACATGGTTGATTTCACACTAATATCTCTATATGGATTCCCAATATCCGCAGTTCCTTTTACATGAAGTGCGCGATATAATACTGCCGCCGCTTGTTCACGTGTTATATGATCTTCTACACCAAACTTACCATTTCCATATCCAAACATAATTCGATGATATACTAAATATTTAATATCATCACACGCCCAATGATTTGTTGTTACATCATCAAACTCTATCATCGGACCAGATTTTTGTATAATATCTGCATTTGCAGACACACCATTTACACTTACAAATATTCCTCCCATTAAAGTTAATGATGACATTATCTTTACTAGTTTTTTCATCTCTCCCACCCACTTTTCCCTTTATTTTCCTACAAATTTTATTGTACAAAAAATTAGGAGATTATCAATAGAATGTAGGTGAGAATATTTAAAGTTCAGAATACAAATTTTCTTTTATCGCTATTTTTTCTTCCTTCGTTTTTCGAAAAGTAAATGCCATTCCTACAAATATAAGAATAATCCCTACTACTTGCATACTAGTCGGTCTAAAGCCGGTAAAGACTGTATCTAATAGTATTGCAACCGCAGGATCTAAAAACACTAATACCGAAATTAATCTCGTCGATAAATCTCTTAAACTGTCAAAAAATAAGTAATATACAAATCCCGTATGTATAAGACCTGTCGCTGTGATCATCATCCAGTTCATCTCTGTTAACCCTTGAAACTTGCCAAAATCTACGAATGGTAGCAATAAAAATATACCTAAAAATGTTTGTAAAAATGTCATCGCATATGCGCTCGTATGCTGAATCCCTTTTCCTAATAAGGTGGTAAAAGCATAAAATACAGCTGCAAGAAGTGCCCATACCATTCCAGATGACATCAGTTTTTCGAGCGATAGACTTCCATCTACTCCAGCTACTAGAACGGTTCCGATAAAACAAATGACAATGGACATAACCGCAAATACTGTAAGTCTCTCTTTAAATACAATGCTACCAATCATTAATACGATAATAGGTGCAAGGTGGTAAACTGAAATCGCAATTGTAATCGACATAACTTCAAACGCTTTAAATAGAAATACCCAGTTAAAAACGAGAAATACACCGCATGCTAATATTTGCATTACTTCTTTTTTATTCCATTTCTCACTTTTATACTGTCCTGTTACGAGCCAACATAATGCTAAAAATATAGTCGCACAAATGCAACGAACGAATACTAATTCAAAAGACGGTAAACCTGTTTGAACAGAAAAAAATCCAATTGATCCGAAAATAGACATCGAAAGGATCATTTTTATAGCCGGCATTGATTTTTTATTGAACACCCTTTCTCTCCTCCTATAAACTATCTTTTACAAATGAAAAATCTCCAAAACATTACGTATTATTATATATTACAATCGGAAAATTGTAAAAAATTAGAATATATTAAGTGATATCTGCACAAAATTCCCATAAAAAAAATCACCCTTTGTTATATAGGATGATTTTTTTATTTATTGAATGGAATTTTTCTATATTAAAACTTAAATATACTACTACTTTTGAAGAGTAAATTGGGCAACTATTTGTTTTAATCCTCCTGCTGCATTATGCATATGTTCAATTGAAACTGAGATCTCTTGAACAGATTTTTCTTGCTGTTGAATAGACTCTTTTACCCTATCAGTTCGGTCAGATGATCTTTGGGAAATTTGAGCCATGTCTTCTGCAGAAGCCGAAATCTCTTCACTACTCGCTGCAATTTCATCTGTAGACATAGATACCGTTTGAATTTGCTCAGATACTTGCTGTACTTTTTCTGTAATTTTTCCAAATACTTTTTCTGTATGCATTACTACTTGTGTACCTGCCTGTACCTCATTATCTACTTTCCCCATCATATGTACCGTATGGTTCGTTGTTCCCATAACTTGAGTAATAAGCTTCTCAATTTGTTTTGCAGAATCACTGGATTGTTCTGCTAATTTTCTTACTTCATCTGCCACAATTGCAAATCCTCTACCACTTTCCCCAGCACGTGCAGCCTCAATTGCGGCGTTTAATGCTAATAAGTTAATTTGAGAGGTAATACCTTGCATAACATCAATGATTTTAACAATTTCTTCTGATTGTTCTTTCATAGTCTCTACTTGTTTCACACCGTTATGTACTGAATTTTGGATTGTATCCATCTGTTGAATCATTTGTTTCATTAATTTGTTACCACTCTCTGCATCTAATGCTGATTGAGCAGACAATTCATTTACAGAGGATGCTGTATTCACTATACTCTGCATTCCTTGTGTCAACTCTTCCATCGCACCCGCAGTTTGCTCCATTGCTTGCATTTGACTCTCTGCGCCATTTGCAACTTCTTCAATATCTATAGTGATTTTCTTCGCTGCACCACTAGATACTTCCGATGCAGATACTACTCCGTCTGCATGTTGGAATAAAAGCTGAATATTATTCTCTATTTCTTGCATATTTGTTCTTAGCCCTGCAATCATTTCGTTAAAATCACTTACTAATACACCTAATTCATCCTTAGCATTATACTCACCATGTACAGTTAAATCCCCATCTTTTGCTCTTTCCATCATAAGACTAACCGTTTGTAAAGGGGCAACTATAAGCTTGCTAATAATATAACTTACTATACATATAATGACTGTAGTAACTACTACAAGAATGATAAAAGTAATAACAGACCGCTCTATCATTTTTTGAGAATCTTTAAATACTTGGTCAGCTAAATTTGAAACATACGCTTCTAGATCTACAGCATAACTAGCTAACTCTACTCCCTTCGGTTTTAATTCCTTATGAAATTCGTTTACCATTTGAGATTCATTTGTTAGCTTCGCTTTATCAAACAACTTCTTATATGTATCCATATAACTTGGCAAAGATTTCTCCATCTTCTGAAACAGTTCATCCTCTTGCTTACTTAAATTGAAGCCATCATCATATTCTTTTAATAAAGAATCATATTTTTCAAGATCCTTTTCAATATTACCAATAATCCCCTCTTTATTTGTCGCCTCATTTGGTGACGCTGTAATTAATTCTAGTAAGTTATACTCTAGTGAATTTTGTGTACGAAGCATTCCTTCTAATAACACTACAGAATGTTGATAATCATCTACTACAACCTCTGTATCATGCTTAATCTTGTTAATAGAATTAATTGCTACGCAGCTCATAATTACCATGCTAAATACTGCTAATGAAATAAGCGATAATAATTTATATTTCACTTTTAAATTTTTTAAAAAATACATTTTTCCACCTTTATTCCTTTATATATAGATTTTTAGAATTTTATAGCTTATTATTTACAAAATCGCAATAAAAAGCAATGATAAATATTCCCAATATAAAACTTATATCTCTAAAAAAGAAGTAGCATAATCGCTACTTCTTTTTGCTTTGTTTATCATATTGTTCAAACGCATGGATTCTTTCGAAAATTGGTGGATGTGTGTATAAGAAAAACTTCACTAACGCAGGCGGATTTACTTGGCTTAAACTCGTTTTTGATAAATATTGAAACGTTTTTACACCAGATTTCCCGTCCTTCGTCATATCTAAAGCATATTGATCTGCCGCTCGTTCTTCTATACGAGAAACATAGTTTGTTGCTGGCTGCGATGCAAAAGATAGTACAGAAGAAATTAAGAAAAATAAAGGTAAAATTGAGAAACATGCTACTTTTGAAATTTTTAGCGTATCCCCCCATTTTCGAATACACATATTTATAATACGGCTAATAAGATACATCCCTACAAACGATAGCAATACATAACTCGCAACGCCCCAATATATATGTTTCATAACATAATGCCCCATTTCATGGGCCATTATAAATAAAATCTCTTTATCTTTTAATTGCTTAAGCGTTGTATCCCACATTACAATGCGAAGATTTTTTCCAAGCCCCGTTACGTATGCATTTAATGCATTCGTTTTCTCTGACATATTCACTTCATATACGTGTTCAGATGGAATATCAGCTTTATCTGCAAGTGCTAAAATTTTCGTTTCTAATTCTTTATTTTGTAGCGTCGAGAAGTCATTATAAAGTGGGTCAATAACGACTGGCTGCACAAATGTTAAAAAGATTGTAAATGGAACAGAGAGCGCCCATCCTGCTAGCCACCATCTCTTCGGGAATTTACGGATAAGCCATAACAAAACAGTAACAATGAGTAACATAGTCGCATAATTCACCCAAAAATCGATAACGTGATCTTTTATCCAGCTTTGTGTACTTTGCGTTGAAATGCCGTAATCAACGGACACTTTTCGGCTAATCCATTGCATCGGCAGAGCAAGAACTGTTGTGAGTAGTGATAAATAAAAGAAATAAATCGCAACTTGCAGGACACTTATTTTCGTCGTTTCCTTCGACCATTTCTCAAACTTTCTTGAAACACCGAGCACAAGTACAAATAATAAAATAATCCATTCCAGAGGCGTCGCTAAAAAGTACAGTAAATTTTTCACGCGCGAATAATCTTGGCTTAGCGTAAGCTCCCTTGCATTCATAAACGTTTCTGGATCTGCCTTTGTTCCTTTATACATGTCCGGAATCAGTTCATGATTCCATCCAAATAAATACCAATATATAAGCAACGCAAACCCAACGTACAAAAAAAGCGACCACCCAATAACCTTCCTCACGCTATTCCCTCCTCTATGCTGCCTGTCTATTATTATTGTAAGTTCGTACATGCTAAATTAGAACAAGCTTATTATGCGAATTGCTCGCGAGCCTTCTGCTTACAAAAAAAACTCTTCTACAAAAAGAAGAGTTTTACCTACCTTTAGACACTTTCTTCGGTTCATACTCTGGGATAAGAAATATACTTACAACCCAACATATGAAACCAGCGCCTTTTATATAGCGTATATATTCATAGTCTTGAAAAAATAACGTCGTTACAATAAGCGTAAAAAAACCAATTAAAACTAGTACGTATCCTATTTGCTTCTTAGATAACATAACGTTCCTCCTTAAGGAAGTACATCCACTAATAAACTAAAATCTTGTAAAGAAAAAGAACTATATTTCATAATACCTTGCACTGCTAAAAGTAAAATAAGACCGGTCACACACATATAATTAACGCTTTCTTCACTCTTTTTTTCAGCAACTATTCCGCCGCTTATACATAATATTCCTAACAAATGGAGTGCTAAATACATAAAGAAATAAGCTTCCTCCCAGCGAAGAATAACATTGACTGTCGTGATCAGCACAATGCTAAGTAAAATCAAATAAAAAAACTTATTTGATGATATTGTTTCATTCATATAATTTTATACATCCCTTTCAAATTTAGAATTAATGATGTTTCAAAGCTATAAAGTAAATGATTGTTTTCATACTATAAAACAAAAGGAAAGCCACCATTACTTTCTCGAATACTTTATGAACCCACGTATACTTCTCTTCATTTTTTTTGAAGATGCGCTTCATCATTTCTTCTACAATTAAACCAAATAGTAGTAAAACCCCTAACACAATAAGAAGAGAAATAATATTTTCTTTTACATGAGTATTAGAAAATAAGTAATACTCTGGAAACACAATCGTATCTACTACAGGTTGCACCCAATGACAAACGCTTTTATCACACATATCTGTAAGAGACGTAGCATCTATAATGTCTTTCAATATTTTTTCAATCGTCTTCTTCATCTCATTTATCCCCCACTACGTCTGAAAAGCTCTTTTCCTGCTCTACATATATAGCTGGCATTTCTTTATTCCAATATTTGCGGTTAACAAATAGAAAGATGAGTACTAAGTTTAATCCCGTCATAAAAATAATAAGTCCTGGAAAGAACGTCGTATAATTTGAGAAATCTGCAAAACTCATTATCTCTTCTTTATTTATTAGAAAAGAAGCACCGATTACAAATGCATTGTTTAACATGTGAATAGCAATTGGCATGAGTAAGCTATTTGTACGAATATATACGATTGATAGTACAACACTAAATACTACTGCGCCTAGGAAATCAACATGTAGCAACGCAAACAACATCGCTACTACAATGATTGCTATACTCGTTCCCCATTTTACTGCAAAGCGTTGCAGTAAAAATCCCCGAAAAACAAATTCACCAATAATTGGTGCGATGAATACGACCATAATAACTTGATATACATATCCCCCTGTACTATCTATAATCGGTTCACGTAACGCGCTCATAATAAATTCCGGTGTAATCCATGCAAAGCTATACATGTACAAAATAAGATATCCATAACTAAACACGCATAACATAATCGCAATGTATAAAACTTGCACCAGGTTAAATGTTTCATTTTTATTAACAAATAATGAAAATGAAACGCGGTGTTTTCTATATTCATAAAAAATCCACGTAATCGGAAGGATATAGAATATAAGAATATTTATAAAAGTAGAATTTTGTATATGAAATGTACTTTCTATCAATTCATTACTGCCTCTTGCAACTAAAGTTAATAGTGCAAATACAATTAAAAAATATCTAGCTCGCATCGTTTGAAACGGATTCACACTCATCTCCTCCCCTATGTTACTTTTATCATATCATTTGATTCTTAATTTTTTGAGAAAGAAAACCTTAAAATTTCCTTAAAAATTCCATAAGTTACCGAAAGATGATATGATATTCGAGGAAATTAGGAGGGATTTTTATGTATGAAGCAAATATTTTGCTCGTTGATGATGAAACAGCAATTTTACAATTACTAACTACCATTCTTGAAAAAGAAGGTTTTTCTCATATTACAACTGCAACATCCGCTGAAATAGCTTTATCTCTCACCGAAAAAAACGATTACGATTTAATTATTTTAGATGTCATGCTTCCTGGTCAGTCTGGTTTTGATATTTGTCCCATCATTCGCAAAAAAACAGATTGCCCTATTTTCTTCCTCACAGCTAAAACATCTGATTTAGATAAAATATCTGGATTTTCACAAGGTGCAGATGATTATATTACGAAGCCATTTAATCCACTTGAAGTAGTAGCTCGTATGAAAGCACAACTCCGTAGACATATGAAACAAGCAGTACCAAATGAACAAAAAGCACACTCCAGTTCGTTTGGCAGATTTGAAATTGATCGATATTCCGCAGAGCTTACAGTAAATGGACATGTTGTCGAATGTTCCGCCCAGCTATTTCAGCTACTACTCTTCTTTTGCGAGAATCCGAACTACGTATTTTCGAAAGAAGAAATATATGAAAAAGTTTGGGGAGCACCTGCCTATAATGGCGATGACAATACTGTTATGGTCCACATTCGAAAACTACGTGAAAAAATTGAACAAGACCCAAGTAAACCAGAATATATAAAAACCGTTCGCGGACTTGGCTATAAGTTCATTACAAAGTAGGGTGACGATATGAACTTTAATAAACGACTCATTATCCAGTTTATCATGCAACACGTATTTGTTTTAGTTACATTACTAATTGCTGTAGTAGCTGCATTCACTTATTTAATTTTTCTTGTTACTAGTACTTCATACGAACCGAACATTCCAGATGCGGAGAATTTTATGATTGCAAGATATATCTCTTCAGAAGATGGCGATATTTCGTTGAAAGCTGAAGTAAAAGACTTAATTAAAGAGAAAAATGATTGGATTCAAGTTGTAGAGGAAGACGGAAAAGTTCTCTATCACTTTAATACGCCAAGTGACGTACCGACATCTTATACGAAAACATCTCTATTCTCGTATATACAGAATCATGTAGAAAGCCCTTATACATTTACATATTGGGAAATTGAATTAGAAGAAAAGAACGTACTTGTTATATACGGCGGTATGTTAAAAAGCAATGTATTACTGAAAACAATCAAGAAAGAGCACCCGTCTGTATCTATGGATTCTTTCACATTAACAGATCAAGAAAAACAGTTACTTTCTAAAGAAAAAGCAACACTTCAAATCTTTAATAGTGGTGGCGAAGAAGTATTCTCCTATCCAGATGGAAAGAAAAAAACGTTTTCTGTCATACAAGCTGCTCTTAGCGAAAAAGAACCGTGGAATCATAAAGAAAACACGTCTAGCTTTTACGACACAAATAGCAATCATCTTCTTGTTGTAACTGCTAAAAATGAGTACTACTACCCAGATGATGAAATAGACGATGTATTTACTAAAAAGTTTCTAATCGGATGCGGATTAATCCTTCTTATCGTATTTGTTTATTTAGTCATTCTTTCTATTTGGTACGGTAATAAATTTGGAAAACCGTTATTACATGCGATGCGCTGGCTTAAAAATATAGCTGGTGGAAAGTACGAAGAGCCTGTTAGTAAAAAAGGGAAACCTGTCAGATTCCGGCGATCTGGTAAAGAAAAATGGTCATTCCGTTTATTTAGTGATGTGACAAATTCACTAGAGCATCTTTCTATTACACTCAAAAAAAATGATGCGATGAGGCAAGTACTGCAGCAGACACGTGAAGAATGGATTACCGGTCTAACACATGATTTAAAAACGCCACTTAGCTCTATATATGGCTACGCATTATTACTAGAATCACAGCAGTACAACTGGACTGATCGTGACATTCAACAATTCGGCAGCGTTATGAAAGAGAAATCTCAATATATGACGACATTAATTGATGACTTAAGCTTAACGTATCAATTAAAAAATAACAGTCTTCCTGCGCAGCATGTGAACATTGAAATGAATCAATTCGTCCAAAAAGTATTATTACAATTCATTAATAATCCGACACTTCAAAATCAAAATATTGAATTCGTACCAAGCTCAAACAAAATTCAATATTTCATTGAAGAAAAATGGTTCCAGCGTATTATCGAAAACTTACTGGTAAACGCTGTAAAACATAATAATGAAACGACAAATGTCAGCGTAAAACTTTCCCAAAACGCTACTTCATTTACACTCTCTATTGCAGATAACGGAAAAGGAATGGATGATAAAACGAAAGAACTTCTCTTTGAGCGATATTACAGAGGAACCAATACAGAAGAAAGCAACATCGGAACTGGACTTGGTCTCGCCATTACGAAACAGCTCGTTCATGCTCATAACGGAACAATTTCTATTGATAGCGAACTTGGAAAAGGAACGACGATTATACTTGTGTTCCCGTTTCATTCGTAGGAAAGGCGCTATGTGGCGTCTTTTCTTTTGGCGAAGTTCAACAGTCTATGAAATTATATCGGGCAACTCAAAATATATCAGCGATTTTCAAGATATATCGACTTATCGACAAAAATCGGCAAATATAACAACCTATATGAAAAAAGCGAACCACTCAATGGTTCGCTTTTCCTTCTATTACTTCTTCTTCACCGGTATCCAAAGTTCAATTTGAGCAAACTCACTTTTATCTGCATGGGAACGCTCATCGTATAGTTCAAATTCATTAACGCCGCAATGTTCGTATCCAGAATGCGGGAACCATTCTGAGAATACAGCATTCCACGTTTGGTGAATAGACGATACCATTTCTTCATGAGGAACTTTCGGCGTTGTAAATACAGCATATGTCGCTGCTGGGAAAGTACGCTTCGCAACTTCATTTGGTACATTTTCAAATCCTGTAACTTCCATTCCAATTATATAAGTGAAGTCCCCTGTTTCTAAATTAAAATCAGTACATAATCCAAGCTCTACCCATTGGCTCGTATCTTTACGATTCGGAATTGTCGTTCCAAGATCTTTCTGTAAATATTCTTGCCAAAATGCTGGGATGTCTTGATGGTTTTTCCCTTCTTTACTTGTCGTCTTCAGTTCATAACCCGCCATTAAAAATTCTGGTTTATTTACAATACGATATTCCATTTGTATGCCTCCTAAATACGGATTTAATTTTCTTTGCTTTACATTCACGCTGTAATACATCGGTGTTTCAATTTCTTGTTTTCGATATTCACTCGGTGTCATTTGAAATAATTTTTTAAAGGCTCTCGTGAACGTTTCGTGAGATTGAAAGCCGTGCTCAAACGCGATATCAATAATTTTTTCATCCGTATGAGAAAGTTGATAAGCTGCCCGGGCTAACCTCCTCTTTCGAACATACTCCATTACTGTATCACCTACTAACGCCTGAAATACACGATGAAAATGCGACTCAGAAAAACCTGCAATACGTGCTAAATTACGCAACGTCTGTTTTTCCATGACATCTTCTTCAATATAATCAATTGACCTTTGAATTTGTGTTTCATAGCTTTCCATCTCTGTTCACCCGCCTTATATGTATTATGATAAAAGAGAATCCTATCCAATTCTTGACGTTTTTTACTATAATTCCATAAAAAATTGTAACTTTTTTATATGTATTTCGTTGTTATGTATGAAGGGAGGGAAATGTAGTGAAAAGCAAACACTCATTAGAAGAAATTTACTCCGAACATATGCAAGATTTATTTCGCTATCTTCTCTCCCTAACCGGAGATCCCCACTACGCGGAAGATCTCATGCAAGAAACATTTTATCGAATGCTCGTCCATATTGACTATTATAAAGGAGAAGAAATTAGGCCGTGGTTATTTACGATTGCCTACAACGCCTTTATCGATTGGTATCGAAAAGAAAAAAGATATAAAACAACGACAGTTGAAGAATTCCATTTACCAAACGTACCAAGTACAGAGCACTCTTATTTCGTAAAACATGAGATTGCTAGTTGGTTAGACAGCTTATCTTCTCTTCCCCTTGAAAGACGAAATGTCCTACTACTACGAGATTACTACGGATTCTCATATAAGGAAATAGCAGAAATGACCGGTCTCTCACTAGCGAAAGTGAAAATTGAATTACACAGGGGACGAAAAGAAACGAAAAGCATAAAGGAGTGATCAGGATGGGTTGTACAGAGTTTAAAAAACTGTGGGAGAAATACGAAAACGGAACGCTCACGCATGATGAACAAGAAGAGTTAGAAAGTCATATTGAGACATGTGAAGAGTGTGAAGTTTACTTAGATGAGTTGCTTTCGAAGAGTGAACCGATAAAGAAAAGACTACCACCACAAAATCTTAAAGTCCCATTTTGGAAAATAAAATGGAAACAGCGTTGGCAAACCGTTAGTTTTGTCCTTGCCGTTTGTATAGCAATCTATTTTGTTGGTCATTTTTCATCTTCTTTTTACTTCTATAATATGAAAAAATTAACTGAAGTAGATGAGATTCCAGCACTCGCACTAGAAGCAACAATGCCGAATAGTCGTTCCGCTGGAGGAAGTACGAAGGTTAAACCCTTTTTCCGTACAGAAACTGAAATGAATTTATTTAAAACGGTCGGCAAAAAAGAAATTCCAATTGGTACAGTAACAACGCGTAGCTTCTTATCATCTGTAACTGTCAAAAATAAATCATGGGAAAACAAACCCTATTCCAAAAAACTTTCCTTTGTTCATCCAAAAATCAAGGAAGAAGCTTCTTTGAAAGAATCATCTAAAAAAATTTGGGATACACTTGGAAAGATACATGAGGGGACCGTTGCAGAAATAGCCATATCTTTCGATAAAGCTTACACTTTACAAGAAGTAGAGTCAATTCTATACAGCGCATTTGAAGCACAAGAAATGCCGCCAACTCCTTTATGGTACGCTTTAGACACAGGGCAAGAAAGAATAGATGAGGAAGATTTCATCCTACATGGCGGAGAGGTTATCGGATTTCCAGAACATATAAACCTCCCTGATAGTGAAGCAAAACGACCGAAGACAAAAGAAGATGAAGTAATCGAAATGATGCGCATTCTTTCTGAGCATAAAAAAACTGTAAGTAAAACTACTTGGACTTCTGAAAAAGAGCTGAACTTAGATAAGCGCTATCAGTATGTAAAAGATAACGGCGTTAAAGTATACGGCATTGTCATTACTGGTCCATCGAAAGAGTTATTAAAATTACAAAACTCACCCCACGTTCGTTATGCGACGCTTGGAGATATTGAGGTTTGGAATTGGTTTGATCAGTGATGTGAAAAAGTAGAGCATCTAGGAGTGGTGCTCTACTTTTTTATTTCCTCTCCACAAACTTCCAAACTAACATTGTTGCACATAAATAGGCGATCCCCATTACTAAAAAACTATAGCTTGCCCCTCTGTACCAATTCGATGATTCATTTAAAATGATTCCCATAATTGCTATACCGACTAATGCACCAATTTGACGATTTACATTTAAAGTTGCCCCAGCCATATTTCCATTTTCACGACCGGCAGATTTCATTACGATGGTAGTCATGGCAGGCACTGCTATACCGATTCCAAGATTAACAATACTGTATATGAATGCAATTCCTATGTAACTCACATTATTTACTATAAACATTAATAATAAAGACCCTATACTAGCTATAAATAACGCTATAAATAATAGCAATTTTGAACCAAACTTAGTCACCATTTTGGCAAATAATAAATTTCCAATAACAAATACACTCATCATTGGCAATAGTTGTAGTCCTGCTACAAACGGGCTTGCTCCATATGCTTTTTGCAAAAAGAGCCCAAACATAAATATGCCGCCAAATACAGCAAAGTTTAATAGAAATCCAACTATATTTGCTGAGGAAAACGTCTCGTTCTGGAACAATACTCTTGGTACAACCGAGTTTTTTGATTTTCGTTCTGCATAAACAAAGAGAATAGCAGTCAATACCGTTCCCACTACCCCTCCTAAAATTTGAAACGAGGACCATCCATAACTTGGACCTTCAATTAGAGTAAAAGCCAATAATGTTATTGTAGTTATACCGATTAAATGATTTAATACGTTTATTTTCTCCTTTTTCGGTAAAACGTTTGGAATAATTACAAAGGCCATTAGAACACCGATAACCCCAATTGGAAGGTTTATAATAAAAATGCTCCGCCAACCAAATGTATTTACTAAAAGACCACCAATAAAAGGACCTGTACCAGAGGCGATAGAGACAATTGCCGACCATATACCAAACATTTTAGCTCTCTTCTTTTCATCCGGAAATGATACTACTAATAAACTAAGTGAACTTGGCATAAATAAAGCCGCTCCAACGCCTTGAAGTACTCGGCCGATAATGAGGGTGTTCCCATTTGTGGCCATCGCACATAAAAGAGATGCAAATACAAAAATGATTAAACCAACCATATACATATTTTTTGCTCCATATTGGTTAGCCAATGCCCCTCCAGCGAGTAATAATGCCGCAAAAGATAAAATATATCCGTCGACAATCCATGTTGAACTATATAATGTCAGTCCTAATGTTTCTTGAATATTCACCACTGCAATATTTACTACTGTTACGTCTAATGTTGCCATAATAAAACCCATTGCCAAAGTTATTAAAATGACGATACCTGATTTCTCTTTTGTTTGAACATCTAAATTTCTACTAGCCACTCCATTCACTTGCTAACTCCCCTCTCAAAAATTAGTAATTTACCTATATATTCCTTTAGAACTATAATAAAGAAAGTACTTTAATTATAAAAGTACTGATTTTTTATATAGTACCTATACTTTTATATAGTAAGGAGCGTTTATATGGAAAATGTAAATGAAGAGATTTTATTAAAATGCCCCATTGAAAAAACAATGTCTGTAATAGGTGGAAAGTGGACTTTCTTAATTTTAAGAGATTTATTTTATGGTCCTAAACGTTTTGCTGAGCTTGAAAGACGTCTAAGTGGCATTAGCCCACGCACACTCTCTCTTCGCTTAAAAGAACTTGAACAAGAAAATATTATAAAGAGAACAATCTATTCAACTATGCCACCTCACGTGGAATATTCACTTACAAAAAAAGGGAAAACACTCCGTCCTATTTTTGACGCGATGAAGGACTGGGGAAATGAGTGGAAAATATTAGATGAATAAAAAGAAGGTATCATCTTATGTGATGATACCTTCTTTCTGTTAATTCGAAATCAATTTCACATACATCCCTCTCACCGCTTTTTCATAAGCGACCTCGCTCATCTGTCTTATTTTTTCCGACACCACAGACGATGGGACAACTTCACCTTCACGAAATAATGGAGGATCAATGAGACGGACTTTATTTTTCTGATACAAATCATAATCGTTTCTATCTTCTTTTACGTTTACATTCGGATGAACTTTGCTTAATAAAGCATGTACTTCTGGATCACTACATTGCTGCAATTTCGAAATAAGCGCATCATCTTCAAGAAGAAAGTCATCTGCATGAATAATCCTTTTATGAAGAGCTAACTTTAGCGTTTTCGCTAACATGTCGTTTCCGTAAATATTCATTGGCTTCATAAAGAAATCAATTACTTCTTTGTAATACGTTTCTGTAAACCATTCTGCCATTTCGACACTTTGAAGAACCATTTTCCCATCTACAGCAATGATATCCTCTAAAAAACTGTGAACTTCTTTTAAAGAAACATACCCATATGTATACATATCTCGTAACGTATAATCCACTCTGTCTGCGCATAATTCTGGTGCTGACCTTTCGAGTAACGTCCATTTCGAATCATCTAACAAAATATCTTCATAGTTATAACCATACTTCGCAAGGATCGCTGGAATTTCTGAGTTTTTCACAACAGAACTAAATATCTCTTCATGATAACTTTCATTTCTATTATCAAAAACGTAATCAATCACATGGGAAAAAGCAGTATGTGATACGTCATGCAGTAAACCTGCAATTTGTTCTTCTACTGAACCACCAAGTTTTTTAACCAACAACATAACACCAACTGAATGATCAAAGCGTGTTACATTCCAGTTCTCATTTAGTAAGTAGCTTGCGCCATTTTGATGAATACCTTTTAGTCTTTGCACAGGATTGCTTACAATTAATTCTTCTACTACTTGATCCACTTTAAACTCACCGTAAATAACATCTGATATAACCACTTATAATCCCCCTTCATTTCAGCAGCGTCTTCTAATCGTACCTTTTTTATAAAATCGATATCAACATAAATTATAAATCAAAATATATTGATATAAAATTATAAATGTTGTATATTATACATGTCTGTTATTTCTTTTAATTCATTTATTTTTATTGAGCGCTCCTTATGTGGAGCCTTTTTTTATTGAAAAATAGAGAGCAATTCGCTCTCTATTTTATACACCTATTCAAACGTAACTTCCACCTGCACAATCTCAGATCTACTTCCAAGTCGAAGCGGTGGCCCCCAGAATCCAAAACCAGACGAAACAATCGCGTGGAATGCACCTTTTTGTGCGTATCCCCAGTCTAATTCGTACATTCTTCTCGTTACAATATGATTCGGCGCCATTTGTCCGCGGTGCGTGTGGCCAGATAATAGTAAATCGACGCCAGCATCCGCTGCTTGTTTCAACTCAAATGGTTGGTGATCCATTGCGATAACTGGCATAGATTTATCTACCGTACTCATTAGATTTTCAAAGCTTTGACGATCTCGCTCTGTTTTATCTCTTCTTCCAACGAGATAAAAATGATCTTCAATTGTAATCACTTCATCTAACAGAATACGAATATCAATCTTATCCATCTCTTGTAAAAATTCAGGAACCGCTCGGCCGTAATATTCGTGGTTTCCTAACACACCATATACGCCTAATGGAGCCTTCATTTGCTTCATAATTGGTCCCATATTTTTTTGAATGAACACACCTGGATGATCATCGATAATATCACCTGGCAGTAAAATAATATCAGGCTCCATCTCATTTACATGACGGACAAGTCTTTTTAAATGCGAAATGCCAGATAATTTACCGAAATGCATATCAGAAGCCATCGCAATGCGTAAGCTTTTACGTCCCTCTACTTTTTTCGGTATGTGCACCTCGTACTTTCTAACTACTGGGCTATATGCGTTGAATACCCCATATGCAAAAATAAAGATAAACGCAAGTAACACGGCCGTCCCTGTCCAAATAATTGCTGCTTCTTTCTCCACTGAAAACTGTAAAAGAAAGACCGTAATATTTGCTAACGGCAACAACATAAGCGCATATTGTATGACCGCAAACCAAATCGAACCTATCGTTCGTAGAAATGGCAAAAACTTAAACACTTGCACGAGAATGTACGCATATGAAATAAAACCGACTACGAAAGCGTAATATCCCCAAGATTCCCAGCCAAACAACGCGTGAAGCCAAACCCAACCGTTCCAGCCGATGTAAAACATGAGTAGTGTGTATACAATTAAAATAGTGAATATATTGAAATAACGAAGATTTTTCACAGCCAGCCTCCTTCTTGATTTCTTCTATTATATCTTGTTATGCACTTATAGCGTAAATATTAAGCACAATAAAAACCTCTAACTGCTAGATGCAAACCTAACAATTAGAGGTGCAATTCAAAACAAAATTGCTTTTACAGATTTTCGTTATAGAAACTTGTTAATTTTTCAACTGCAATTTTTACTGGTTCTGGTTGATCGTATAAATCGTAATGACTCGCACCTTCCACAACAAGTAAATCTTTTTTCTCTGAAGCTGCTTTCTCATACAACTCGTGACCATCCTTATAAGAACCGAATGCACCTTGCTTACTGCCGACAATAATTTGCAACGGCTGTGTTAATAATGTATCTGTTAAATGGAACGCATCAAAACCAATTACCGATCCCATGCTCGTAAAGTTTAACTTATTTGGAGAGTTAACACTTTGCCCTCGCGGTGTTGTATAGTACTCAACTGCTTCTACAATATCTATATCCGTCATACCTGCTGCCTTTAATTCCTCTTGATTTTTAGGAATCCAGTTTGTAATCATCGCCTCTGCTCCGCGTGCTTCAGCAGTACGTTGTTTACCAATCGCCTCTAACACCCCGATTGGATCAGCTTCACGATTTAATCGGCCGATATTTGCACCAACAACTGTGCCAACTGCTTTAATACGGCGCTCTGTCATTGCGGCATTTACCGCATAACCACCGCCTGCACAAACGCCTAACACACCGATACGTTCTTCATCTACATAAGGAAGAGTAGTTACATAATCTACCGCTGAGCGAATATCTTCAACGCGCGCAGCTGGTTCTTCCATATATCTCGGTGCCCCTTCACTTTCACCTTGATACGATGCATCAAACGCAAGCGTTACATAACCTTGTTCTGCTAACTTCTCTGCATATAATCCTGCCGTTTGATCTTTACAGCTACTACCTGGATGCACACAAACAATCGCTGCATTTTGTTTCTTTTCCTCAGCACCTACAGGAATATTTAAAATGCCTGCAACTTGTAATCCTCTTGCATAAAAATGAACATTTCTCTTCGTAACTGCCATATATAAAACCACCCTTACTTTATTTTTCATTTACACTTGTGAGAGTTAATACTCACGTGTATATTTATAATAAAGCGAGCAACCACTTGTTTCAATGACCAAATTTACGCATTTGGGTGATAATACACACATAACGAAATATGTGTATCAATAACGGAGGAACATCATATGGAGAAAATCGATAGAAGAATTATAAAATCACAAAACGCCATTCAATCGGCATTTATAGAAATGTTAATTACAGATGGATTTGACAAAATCACAGTAAAAAACATTACCGAAAAAGCAAACATCGGCAGAAAAACGTTCTACTTACACTATCTAGATAAGTACAATTTATTAGATAAAATTGTGGACGATCATCTAGACCAATTAAAAGAAATATGCTACAAGAAGCAAAACAAAGAGTTTATAGAAGGAACGATCATATGGTTTGAATACTTCAAAGAGCACAAATCATTTTTCGCGGCGTTATTTAAAAGTAACGGCACACTATCATTTCAAAAAAAATTACTAACTTTCATCATGGGTGAAATAGAGAAAAAATTAAATGCAAATACATCAGTAAATAAAAACATTGATACACATATCGTCTTAAAGTTTTTAGGAACAGCCGTAATGGGCATTTTGGAATCTTACGTATTGGATGAAATTGATAATGATGTTGAGTATGTTGCGATGCAGGTTGGGGAGTTAATGAAGAGGAATATATAACAATGCAAAAAGGAAGATTTGAAGTTCAAATCTTCCTTTTTTATTTATACAAAATCTAGTATACGTTTTAATTTATTTCTTCAACTTATCCGTCTTCGCAATAAATTGCGCTGCTTCCGCGCGACTTACCGCTTTATCTGGAGCCCAGCCATTATCTGTTCCAATGGAAATGTTTTCTTGGATTAAAATATTGGCATACTTCGCACCCCAATGATTGTTTAAGTCAGCAAATTCTTTTGGTAGTTTCATATTTTCATTTCTTTCTAATTTATATGCATTTACTAGCATCGTAGCCATTGATGCACGGTTAATGATTCCGTTCGGATTAAAGTTACCGCTCTCATCACCTTTTACAATACCTGCTTTTTCAACTGCTGCGATGTACGGTGTAGCCCAGTGATTTTGTGCATCAGGGAATGATGGCTTTGCATCTTTATTAATTTCTAACCCTAACACAGTTGCTAATATTTTTGCAGCTGAACTACGATCGATATTTTCAGCCGGAGCAAATGTACCGTCTGGCTTACCGTGCACTGCTTCTTTATCTACTAAATATTGAACTGATTCTTGTGCCCAAGCTGGTACATCAGAGAATTTAGGCTTCTGTTCAATTGCACTTGCATCGATTTCAAACTGTAGTTGATATTTATGATTATATTTAATTGCTGGAATTAATATATGCATTTGCATATTATATTTTTTCGAGAACTCACCGATTTCAAATTGAACAACTTTCGTGCCATTATTCGCTTTATCTTCGGAGATTACTTTTACATCATGGAATGTCCCTATTTTATTTGGATCTTCTACTCTAAGATACTGAAAATAGCTACTATCTTGAACTGTTAATGTAACGATTTTTTTATCACCTTGAATCGTTACTTTTGGATTTTTTAAATATGTAGATGCAACTGATGTATCATTCGTTTGATCTTTATAAGTCTTTAAAATAACATCATATGTACCATCTGCTAATTTGCTAGCTGCTTTCATTTCTACTGCCGCTTCTGCTTTCGGAATCGGTGCCATAATACCACTAAATGGAACTGCTAAAGTTGCTGCTATAACGAACGCATTAACATATTTTTTCTTAATCATTATCAACATGACCTCTCTCTTTATATGATTATACCCAACATAACCATCATATTGATAATGATTATCAATGTCAAATAAAAAATATCATTTCCTGCACAAATATGCCTTTCGTTCATTTTTAAATAGTAAGTAATGTGCCGTATGAACTTTCCTTTCTAAATAATCGATAGAATACGAGCTTGATGGATCAACTAAATCACCTATCGCACCTGAAAGATGATCGATTACTTGCTGCAAAATTTCTAAGTTTTTCTTCTCACTTTCCGCGTTCATTTCATCCATAATGTCACAAATCAGGTATTGAACTCTCCGTAAACGTAATTCCTTTTGCTCCACGTATATCTCCTCCTTATTAGTTATATTACGGTTTAAATATATGGGGTTATAGCTTAGTCAATGCTAAAAAATACAAAGGCAACCACCTTCATAAAGATGGTTGCCCCTATTTTTATACTTGCATCGCTTTCTCTTTTAACGCTCTTCTTAACAACTTACCTGTCGTATTCTTCGGCAATTCTGTTAAAAATTCGATACTCATTGGCACTTTATATTTTGCTAAATGTAACGTGCAATAGTGCATCAGTTCTTCTTCTGTTACGTGAGCTTGTTTCAGAACGACGTAAGCTCGTACTGCTTCCCCTAAGTTTTCATCAGGAACGCCAATTACGACAACCTCTGCTACAGATTCGTGTGTATATAATACTTCCTCTACTTCACGAGGGTATACGTTATAACCACCAACTAAGACGATATCCTTTTTACGATCAACGATATAGAAGTAACCTTCTTCATCCCTTTTCGCTAAGTCTCCTGTATACAGCCAGCCGTCTTTCAATGTCGCTGCTGTATCTTCTGGTGCGTTATAGTATCCTTTCATAACGTTAGGCCCGCGAACAATTAATTCACCAACTGCACCGACAGGTACTTCTTCCCCAAGTTCATTCACAATTTTGTTTTCTACATGCCAAATATTTGTACCGATCGACCCAGGTTTACGCGGACGATCTAGCGGGTTAAAACAAGTTACTGGTGATGCTTCTGATAAACCGTATCCTTCTGAAACGATAACGTCAAAACGTTTTTCAAAGTTTTGCAGAAGAGCAACAGGCATTGATGCACCACCTGAAATACAAAGACGAAGCGTCTTCACATCTTCTGCGCTTGCTTCTTCGAATAAATATAAATAATTGTACATCGTCGGTACACCAGCAAAAATCGTTGGTTCGTACGTGCGACAAATACGGAATACTTCTTTCGGACTAAATTTCGGTAACATTAAAATAGTCGCCCCGTTCACAATCGGCGCATTGACCGCCACTGTTAAACAAAATACATGGAACATAGGCAGTGCCGCAACGACGCGGTCATCAGCCGTATATTGTAAATACGACGCCACATCGCTCGCATTACTATATAAATTTTTATGTGTTAACATAGCGCCTTTCGGTTTTCCAGTCGTGCCTGAAGTGTATAGAATAACCGCTACATCTTCTTCATCTAGCTCTGGGCCTTCGTAAGTTAAATCTCCAACCCCTATCATTGTCGTAAACGTTTTCATTTTTTCAGTTTCTGTATGGTTAAAATCTGATGAGGTTTCGCATATGATGATGTTTTCAAGTGAAGGAAGTCTTGTTGTAAGAGATTGTATAACAGGTAGAAGGACGTCGAGTACGATGATTGTTTTTACATCTCCATTTTGTAAAATGTAATGCATTTCGTCTGCTGTATAAATTGGATTAACTGGAATAACTGTCGCTCCAGCTTTCATTGTTCCATATAAACCGACCAAAAAATGTGGTGAGTTTCCAACAACTAATGCGACATTGTCCCCTTTTCCAATGCCCATTGCTGCTAAATTGCTAGAAAACCTTGTGACCATTTTGTTTAATTGGTCATACGAGACCGACTGATCCATAAATATATAAGCCGGTTTATCCCCCTTCTTTTTTGCCGTTTCAGCCAAAGATTGAACGAGATTCACACAAACCCCACCTTTATAAAATTTAGAATATTTAAAAATTCTAAATTAATTATATTAAAAGAAAATTAAAGTAGCAAGTGATATTCCATTAACTGCATATACAACGATCACCTCCTATTGACTTCCTTTGGAAAGATAAGGGAATTTCATTTGTTAGCAAATGATGAAACGAATGCTAAAATCATTTCAGGATAATATGCACTCATCTTTTCGCTAAGTTTTTCTAGTTCCTCTTTATTCAAGCTCGTATGCTCCCCATACAAGTTGAATGCATCCGCTCCATTTTCATGAAAAAACAATGTAACATATAATGTCGGTAACCCATTATTGGCCTCATCTATCGACAAGACAAGATCTGGTGTTTTATTCACCGTACTAAACGTTTCATTTCTTTTCCATTCCTTATTTTGAAACATTGTTTGTATATCATCTATCTTTCGTTTGTTATCTGTATGCGTAAAATATATAACATTATCCTTCGCTGGCTTTCCAATAGATAAAAGTGTGCGACTTGAGGACGTTTCATCGCTACACGCTGTCATTCCGATGACGAGGCTGAGTAGTAATACAACGTACATTACCCTTTTCATTTCGAACCGCCTCCTTTTGAATATATATATTCCTTTACGAGGAGCAAATGTCCTGTGATTTTATGGTGAGTGAAATTATATCGGCGATTTTTAAAATATATCGACTTACCAACAAAACGCGACAATCTACGCAAAAAAAAGAGGCTGCCAGTTACGGCAGCCTCCCTTATTTTTAGAAGAATAAATGTAAGAAATCTTCTGTTGTAATATTACCAAAGTAACGTGCGATATCTACGCCCTCTAAAGCTACAGTGAATGCATCTTTATCAAATTGTACACCTGTTAGACGCTCTTCAATGTCATGTACATCTAGCGAACCGAAGAAGTCACCGTAAATTTTACATTCTGTTACTGTTCCTTTTTTCACTTCAAGACGAACGTCAACTTGTCCAACTGGGAAGCGGTGTGAATGTTGTAAGTTGAACTTCGGAGATTTTCCGTAGTTCCAATCCCAATTTTGGTAACGTTCTTCAGAAAGTTTATGGATTTCTTTCCAATCATTTTCTGTTAATTCGTACATCGGAATGTCTGTATCACCTTCGAAAATTGTTTCTAGAAGAAGTTGTCTAAACTCTTCTGTTGTCATTTTTTCGTTTAAGAATTCTGTAATGTTCGCAACGCGGCTACGGATTGATTTGATTCCTTTTGATTGGATCTTATCCATTTTTACTTTTAACGCTGATACGACGTGATCGATTTCAGAGTCAAATAGTAACGTACCGTGACTGAACATACGACCTTTCGTTGAGAACTGCGCGTTACCTGAAATTTTTCTACCTTCAGCTAAAATGTCGTTACGACCACTTAGTTCTGCATTTACGCCTAATTTACCAAGCGCTTTCGTTACAGGCTCTGTGAATTTTTTGAAGTTGCTGAAACTGTCTCCATCATCTTTCGTAATAAAGCTGAAGTTTAAGTTTCCTAAATCGTGATATACTGCGCCTCCGCCTGATAGACGACGAACGACATGAATACCTTTTTCTTTTACGTAATCTGCATTAATTTCTTCTACTGTGTTTTGGTTTTTACCAATGATAATGGAAGGTTCGTTAATGTAGAACAGTAAATATGTTTCGTTAATATCTAAATTCTTCACACAATATTCTTCAATTGCTAAGTTTATTCTAGGATCTGTAATTCCTTTATTATCAATAAATAACATCATATCACCTCATGAGTTCCATACGTAGCCACTATGCGCTAGCGTAATATGACCACTGAAAATTTGTTTTGCTTCTGTTACTAAATCAGATGGGTTTCCTGTATGCGGTAAGTGCGTTAATAAAAGTTCTTTTACATTCGCATCTTTCGCAATACTTGCTACTTCTGTACTATTCATATGTCCTGCTTTTGCCGCTTCTTGATGTGCATACATATTACACTCACAAATGAAAAGATCAGCATCTTTTGTGAATGGAATGAATTCAGGAATATAACTGGAATCCGCGCTATATACTACAGCGTCACTACCAGCTGTAATACGCATCGCAAAGCATGTAACAGGATGAACAGTTTTTAAGAATGAAATCGAGAATGGTCCAACTTGAAGTGTTTCTTCTGGGTTGTACGCGATTCCTTTCGTATGTGGTTCATGCGTTAAAGGATGGAATCCATTCTCGTCAAACTTATGACCGTATATTGGTAACTCCGGTAGTTGCCTTGTTGTCGCACTCGTAATTAATCTCGCATATTGCAATACCCCAATATCCGCAACATGATCGTGATGGTAATGCGAAAGTACAACTGCATCTATATCAGATGGTGTTATATATTTTTGAAGCTGTGCTAGTACACCACTACCACAGTCTACAAGTAAACGAAAACCATCTTGTTCAAACAAATACCCCGACGTTGCTTCTCCCACTTCTGGAAAACCGCCCCAAAAGCCGACAACAGTCATTTTCATATGTATCCATCCTTTCTAAAACCGAGTAGGAATGCATGTTTCACTTACATCCTACATTGTTAACTATAATCCATTTCCTAAACTTTTTCATTAATTTTCATTTTTGTTATAAAACAGTTGTTGACTTTCGTTATTTGTACTAATACAATGATAGTAAGAAATGGAAATGGAGGGATTGACATGATCGATCAACCAATGGAGTTTTTCAGAAATTTACCGACGAAAACTTGTGCGCACTGTGGGAAAGAAATTGATGAGCAGCACGAGGCATACCATAACAAATGTGATGACTGCGTTCACGAAGAATAGTAGTTTATGAACATAAAAAAACCTAGCAGACATAGTCTACTAGGCTAATAACATCGTATCCTTCTTCATCGTTGAACCTTTCACCAAGAGCTCCAGTTCAAACTCATACAATTCTTTTTGTCGATAATTTTTCGTATGGATTTTATCCATCATCAGGTCGACAACCTTTCGGGCCATCTCATCGATTGGCTGTTCAATTGTCGTAATACCTGGCTCTGTAATCTGTGATAATATTTGATTATCAAAACCAATAACAGCGAGATCATCCGGAATGCTCCAGTCATGGCGTTTTGCCTCTGAAATAATTCCAGCTGCAACCTCGTCGCCTCCTGCCAAAATCGCGGTAGGATTTTTTTTGTCCTTTAATACTTCATGGAATATTCTCTTTCCATCATCCCAAGAGAAAGCGTTTTCAAGAAAATCGATCGCTTCTACTTGGCGGCTCTTCTCCGTTATGGCACGTAAAAAGCCCATTTTTCGCTGTTGGCTAACCACTTTGGTTTCGTTACCACGACAAAAAATAAGATTACGATATCCTTGTTCTAACACATGCTTAGCAGCTATGTATGCTCCTTGCGCATGATCAAACTTCACTGTTGGAACATTTGCTTCCTCAATATATTCATTACATAACACGATTGGACCGTGCTGTAAGTATGGCTCTACATCTTCCCACGGATTTTCTAGTGAACATAGAATAATCCCATCTACTTGTTTCGTAGATAATAATTGTAAATACTCCATCTCTTTTTCCGGTAAATATCTTGTTTGACAAATAATCAGTTTATATTTATGTTCAGAAGCAGCAATCTCGATTGCTTCGATAAATCTACTGAAGAAAGGATTTGTAATCCTTGGAACTAGCACCGCAATTGTTTCCGTCTTTTGTTTACGAAGCCTTCTCGCCGCAGAATTAGGAACAAAGCCTAAATGCTTCATTGCTAATTGAACCCTTTTTTTCTTCTCATCTGAAACATATGGATGATTATTAATCACCCTAGAAACCGTTGTCCTTGATAACCCCGCTAATTTCGCCACGTCCTCTATAGTCGACACGAAATTCTCCCCCTTTGCATGAAAACGTTTTCTTAAATTGATTATATAGTATATTATTGGAAACTGCAATATGGGTTGTTATGATTTTACTATATTAATATTATACATAGGGAAAAGTCTGTTAATAGGAGGAGAGTTTATACTGCTTTTAGAAGTTTACAGTAGACATATTTATAAAAGATACAGGGGGATATTTCATGAATCGGACGGATCGTTTATTAGCTATATTAATTGAATTACAAAGAAGACAAACTGTTACAGCACAAAGCTTAGCTGAAAAATTTGAGACAAGTATAAGAACAATTTATCGAGATATGGATGCACTTAGTGAATCTGGCGTCCCACTTTTCGCCATGCCTGGCCACGGTTATTCATTAATGGATGGTTATTTCTTACCACCCATTCAGCTTACGTCAGAAGAGGCTGTTACTCTTTTATTGGGCGGTGATTATATCGAGAAAACTTTCACTTCTTCTTTCTCTGTACATGCAAAATCGGCAAAAGAGAAACTTGAGGTTGTCCTCCCTACTGATCAACAAAAGAAAGCTCGAGAGTTACGAGGGACTTTCCGCTTCCTTTCTCCTATATTTTCACACAAACAATCTGAACAAGAACAACTTGAAAAACAACTTATCCTGTTGCAAGAATCTATCCAAAAAGAACAGGCTATCTCTTTTTCTTATCGGAAACCAAGAGAAACTACAAAAATAAAAAGGACCGTTCATCCTTACGGCTTAGTCAATATTTCAGGAATTTGGTACATCGTTGCCCATTGTTTACTTCGAAAACAAATACGTAATTTCCGCTTAGATCGAATGGAGGAATTACAGCGCGAACAAGAATTCTTTACAAAACCTAAAAACTTTTCTTTGCAAGAATATCAGCCTGAAAGCAACCGTACTGTGATGGTTCATTTATTATTCCCAGCCCATATTGCAAATAAAATTATTGAATCACGATACTTCTTTATAGATTCATACGAGCATAGAGACAATGGTTTTCACGTCTTTTTGAAATCAAGAAGCATAGACGAAGTATTTCAATGGGTATTAAGTTGGGGAAGCCAAGTGCAAGTACTTGAGCCAAAAATTCTTTCTGAGAACATCCGTGATGAAGCAAAAAAAATGTTACGACTTTAATTGTTTCATTTCACTACTGACATAATGTTGTCAGCATTACTTCTTTATAGTAGGTAGTAACAAATACATTTTCATAAAAAGGAGTTAGTGATATGAAGAAATTTGAAGAGTTAGCAACGTACTACATAGAGGAATTAGAAAAGTACTCTATAGAACAATTTAGGATGAAGCCTTCTAATGAGGAATGGTCTCTCGGGCAAATGTATAATCACTTAATTTCAGCTACACGCATGCAGTTAGATGCAATCGCGAAATGCAGAACTGAAGCGCCTTCTGCAACTAACAAAAAAACGGATATGGGCGAAAAGGTATATATGATGGGATCTTTTCCAGACATAAAAATCAAATTACCAGATCATCCTGGATATACGCCTGAAAACCCAGCTAATAAAGAAGACGTACAGAAACAGCTTCTAGAATTAATTACAATTGTTAAAGACATTGAGCCAACACTTTCTTCTATTCCAAATGATTGTAAAGTAAAGCACCCTGGGCTTGGTTACTTACATGCGACAGAGTGGTTCCAGCTTATTTCTATGCATTTTACACATCATCTGCGCCAGAAAAAGCAATTGGAACTTAAGGTTTGCTAAGCATAAACCTTTCCACTAAAAAGAGACTGCCAATATTGGCAGTCTTATCACTAAAATATGCACCGTCTATATGATGACTCATAAAGTCTCACTTACTATCAATAGAAAACTCCTTTATTTTATTCAATATAAAGCCCCATCAATACGTCATCTCCATAAGATCCATCTTCATATTTAATTTGCTTTTTTTGTCTTCCTTCTTCTACAAATCCCATACGTTTATACACTTTAATTGCCCTATCATTAACAGAAACTACACCTAAGCAAATTTTCTCTAAACCTTTCTGTCCTTTAGCCCAACTAATAAGAAATTCAATTAGTTTTGTACCAATGCCTTGATTACAGTACGCCTCTCTAATCCCCATTCCCATTGTACCTGCATGCCGTAGACGCTCTAGTTCGTAGCGATTAAACAGCAAAAATCCAACCACTTTACTATCTACTTCATAAACGATATAAAGATTCCGCTTTTCATTGCTTTTCCGTATCTTTTCTTTTTCTGCATCAATATCATTTGGTAATTTATTTGGAGATACTATAAAAAACTTTGTAGTAGTTTCCGATAGTATAATTTCTTTTCTAATATTCATAATGGGTTCTGCATCAATCTCTTTTGCTAATCGTATCATTGAATCACCTCATACCTTTTCTAAAAACTACAAAGAAGAATAGATAAAGTAAGGATTCCCCTTCTAATTCATTATTTTAACTCCTCCCACTTCGTCCACACTTCTCTCCCGTTTACATGATACATATTATCCTCTCGATCCATAAACCCGTGCACAATAAACTCGCGTCTAATCGTACAAAAATCATCGTGATATTGTTTTATAAATGTATTCATTTCTTTTTCTGCATATTGATTTTCAGCGTTTAACTTGCTAATTAAATGCTCTAACAATACTAATTTTTTCTTCTTTTGACCTGGAATCGATTTTAGGCGGTCCTCTTTATCGAAAAAATTACGAATCGTCGTATCCCTGAATTTCATTTCACTTTCAGTCATTTTGTTGTCCTCCATCGGTTTTTATGCAATGAAACTTTATTATTTGTCCTTACTATTCTTCATTCTTTCACTTACAACATCCATAAGGTAATACCCGCTAATTAGCACATAGTAGAATAACAGTATTCCTAATGTATCTTTCATACTTGTATATTCCTCTTTGTGAAATAAGATAGGTGAAAGGGTGAAAACAAGAAAGAAGATTAGTGGATACAAAATAAAATAGTAAGTAAGATTTCCTTTCATCGTATCAACTCCTCTATATCTGATTTTCTCTATAAATTGTTGTAAATCCTTTTCTTTCATCTCTATATCTTGTAAAAAGGTTTATGTAAACTACAGAAAAGACCCCTTACATTAAAATAAAAAAGCACCAAAAAGGTGCTTTTTTCTACGCTTCCATCGATTGATTTTCCGCAATATTTCTAAATTGTCGTTTGTGCATCCAAGTTAAGGCTGCAATTGTTCCAAGCGATAATACAACGATGAAAATCATGAGTACTCCTACGTTTTGCCACATGAAGTTAAAGTCTCCACTTGATACGACTGCTTTCAATCCTGATACAGAGTATGTCATCGGTAACCAAGCATTGAATGGTTGTAAAAACTTCGGAATCAATTCTAGCGGGAATGTTCCAGCACTTGTTGTAAGCTGAATAATTAATGTGATGATGGCGATGAAACGCCCTGCATCACCAAATGCTGTTACTAAACATTGAATTAATGCGATAAACGCTAAACTTGTAACGATGCTAAAGAGTATGAAATACGGAATACTTTGTACTTCTACACCTAATCCGAATAGTAATATCACATCTGCTACTATCGCTTGAATAATACCGACTGATAATAACACGCCGAACTTACTAATAAACCAGCTAAATCCTGATTTCGGAACGCCAACTGTATCGCGTAATGGGTATACAATAGATAGTAGTAATGCCCCAACAAATAAACCGAGTGATAAGAAGTACGGTGTAAATCCAGTTCCGTAGTTAGGAACTTCCGCCATTTTCTCCGTCTTCACTTTTACAGGACTTGCAAACATATCATACGTTTTATCCGTCCCTTTTACTTCACCAGTTTTCTCTGCCCCTTCGCCAAGTTTCTCAGCAAGTTCGCCTGAACCATCATTTACTTTTACGAGGCCATCTGTTACTTTTCCTGATCCGTCTGCTAGTTTATTTACGCCGTCGATTAGCTGGGTTGAGCCTGTTGATAATGTACTTAATCCTGTTGTTACTTGACCAGAGCCATTTGCTAACTTGTTTACTCCATCAACTAATTGACCTGTTCCTCCTGATAATTTTCCCAATCCTGTTGTTACTTGACCGGAACCGTCTGTGACTTGGCTAGATCCCCCCGCTAACTGATTTATTCCTCCAACCATTTGATTGGCGCCACTAGATAATTCACCTAAGCCACCATTTAATTTCCCTAAGCCACTTGTCACTTTTCCTGATCCGTCTGCCAATTGATTTACACCTGTAATTAATTGATTTGATCCTGAAGATAATTCACCTAAACCACCACTAAGCTTACCTGCTCCATTTTTCAACTCATTAACTCCATTTACAAGCTTCGGACCATTTTCCGCCAACTGACTAACACCAACATTTAATTCTTTACTTCCTTCTGCTACATTATTTGCTCCAAGTTTTGCTACCCCTAGCCCTTGACCAAATCCTTGGAAATTAACCAAAAATTTATTTTGCTCTGTTGCCAATTTTTCGATACCAGCTACTAAACCATTTAGATTTCCTGCAGTTGATACCTTTATTTGCGCTCCCTCTCTCCCCTCATTCATTACACTTTTTAACTGTGATACATTTTTATTTACTGTATTTGTTGTACCGACAAATTCTGTCGATTTCTTTTGAACTGTATCTGTACTTTTCTTAACATTTGCTATAAATGGTTCTAACTTATCTTGATATTCTTGTGGTAAACTTGCAATTTGTTCTTTCAAAGCTGCAACATCTTTTGTTGTTTCATTTGCACTCTCTGCATTAGATAGAGAACTTTCTTTTAGTTGCTCTACGCTTGCCACTGTTTTATTTATCTCTACGTTTACTTGTTGTGTTGTATTAGACGATTTTTGTTCATTTGCTTGACCAGTTACAACACTTTGTACTTGATTGTTTAAATCTTGTAAACCTTGCTGAATTTTTTGTGCCCCTTCTTCTAGTTGATCTTTTGCACCATCTAGTTTCTCTAAACCACTTGAAAGTTCACCTGTGCCCTTTTGTAATTTATTAGTACCTACAGAAGCACTTTTCAATCCATTATTTAATTCAATAGATTTACCCTCTAATTCTTTTAAGCCACCATACAATTGAACTGAGCCATCAGAAAGATTTCCTATCCCTTTTTGTAACTCACCCGATTTATTAACTAGCACATTTAAACCACTATTAACTTGACTAGAACCACCATAAAGTTGCCCTGCTCCATTTAATAGTTCATTAATTCCAATCTGCATTTCTCCCGTTTTACTGTTTAACATATTTAAACCATTTGTTACTTTACTTGAACCAGCTGTTACCTGACCAGATCCATCTAACAGCTTATTAATACCAATTGTCATTTCGCCTGATTTTCCTTGCAACGCATAAAGACCATCTGTTACTTTCCCAGATCCATCAAATAGTTTCCCAACTCCATCCTTCATCTCTCCAGACTTCCCTTGAAGTGTATGAAGGCCATCCGTCACTTTACTTGAACCATCATGCAGCTCACTTGATCCGTCATGTAGTTTGTTTGCTCCTTCCGCCCCATCTGCTAATCCTTTTGAGACGTCTTGAATGGAATCAAACATTTTCTCTGCATATGTTTTCGTTAATGTACTTGATACTTCACCTTTAATTTTTTCAATGGCTGTTCCGCCAATTTGTGAAGATAAGAAGTTTAAGCTTTCGTTTGGAATATATTCTAAGTTTAATGGTTTTGGATCATCTTTTAATAACGTTGTAGCGTTACTTGAGAAGTCATCTGGAATGCGTACTAACATGTAATACTTTCTACCTTCCATTCCTTTTTTTGCTTCTTTTTCACTTACAAATTCCCATTTAAAACTTGTATTATCTTTTAAGTTGTCAACGAGCCCTTTTCCGACCTCAATTGGTTTACCGTCAAATACTGCACCTTTATCTAAATTGACTACCGCCACTGGTAAATCATCTAACTGTTTATACGGATCCCAAAAGGCCCATAAAAACATACCTGCATATAAAATTGGCACGAATAAAACCGCGATAATTGGAATTAATATTTTTTTACTTTTTATAATTTCAGTAAACTCTTTACGAAGTAACTGATTCCATTTCATCATTTCTCCCCCTTTTCCGAATGACCGAATTATTCATTTGGTCATTTTCTCCCAAATAAAAAGGCTATACCTATTCATACATATGCCTTATCCCCGAATTTATACTATGCAACTGTTTCTTCATATGAAGTAAATATGTCTATTATCCCTCCCTAAAATAAATGTATGACCAAATTGTTCAAGTGGTCACTTTTTTATAATAATAAAAGGATTATCTTAGTTTGACAATCCTTTTAATAAATAAAGTTCAAATAATTCTGCGATTTTTTCTTTTTCTAGCGGTTCATGATTTTTTTCCCAATCAAAAATAAGCGATACGTATAAGCGAAGCATAATAAATGCTGTAATTTCTGGATCACATTTGCTAATCTCACCTTTTTCAATCGCAATCTTTAAATACGATTGAATGACAGAAACGATTTCCACATCTACTTGTTGCATCACCTCTTGTACTTCTTTCGTTCCCATATCGCGCTCTTCTTGAATTAACTTAATCATGAGCTGATGTTCTTTTCTGAACTCTAATATGCTATATAATGCTCTATGTACATTTTCAAAAAATGAAATATCTGAACGAATTGCATTTTCTGCAACTTGCTTCATTTCTGTAATTAAATTAGAAATAATTTCGCCAAATAGCTCTTCTTTATTTTTGAAAAAAGTATAAATCGTTCCTTTTCCTACATTCGCTAACTTCGCTACTTGATCCATCGTTGTTGCTTTATAACCGAACGCTGAAAAAGACTTTGTTGCAGCTTCAATAATAGAACGTTTTCGATCTATCGCCACATTGTCACCTCCAAAAATGACCAATTGGATAATATAGTCAATCAGTACATCTTTGATATTACCACACGCTTACATTGTATACAAGTTCTCTTTTTTATTATTTCCAGTATAAAAAATTCCAGTCAGTGTATATCATACTGTCCATAGTTTATCAGAAGAAAAGAGAAAAGGAAAAGGTGTTCTTGAGATATACACCTTAAGAACACCTTTTTACTATTTCAACATAGAAAGCATAACCTTCTCTAACTCTTCCTTATTTACATTTTTATCAAATACTGCTTCTCCTTGACGCTCTACACTATGATTAATAATAACAATTTGATAGGCGCTATTGTTTCCTTTTGCAGGTACTATCATCTTCATCCCTTGTAAATTACTATCCGAGTTATGAGTCGCATAGAATATTTGATTACCTTCTAATTCGTACTGTTCTATATTTTCAGGCACTACAAACTGGTGACTAAATGGGTCTTTGCTTTCCCCAAAAACTTGTGATTGAGAAATTATATAGTTTCCTTTTCCGTTTGTATACTCTAATTCAATAATTAATTCAGGTCTTCTCTTAATAAAATAATATACCTTTTCATCCTTCAGATTGTATCCTTCAATTGTGTAAGTTGGCTTCTTAATTTGAAAATCAACATGTTCCTGCGCTTCCTTCACCGTATAATTTAAAGATTCATGCACTTTGTCATCAAATGGTTTTGCTTGATCATAAAGTGCATATAATTTGTCATGATCGGCTTTTGATAAACGCTCTTCTCTAAAAAATGTTGACTCGTAGTCAGAATCTCTCGGAGCCCCTTTTTTCTGTATATTAATAATTTCTTTAGATAATTTTATGTACTGCTGGAATTCATCTTTTGTTAAAGCCTTTTCAGCTAAATATATATAATCTGTCTTTTCTTCATACACTCTTGCTGAATAATGATATTCTTTTTTCGCATTTTCTTCTGTACCATACAGCATATCTACAGCATTTTGGAAAGCATCCTTTGACTGCTCTACTTTATCCTCTTGGTTTTCTTTTCCTTCCGTTGCACGTGCGTTGAATAAAGAAAGGGATGCTATAGTAACTATGACAATAACTCCAAGTAAAGAAAGACGATACGATTTCTTTTGGAACTTTTTAATCATAACGATTCTCCTTTTTAGTGTTCGTTTATTTCTACTTAAATTGGCTAGGCTTGGTACTTGATAGGAATAATGTTCTAAAAGGGTAATGATGGTATGACCGTATGCAATTTGCTCCTCTTTATCTATAAAAGTAAGTGCATATGCGTCACAGGCTAATTCTTGATCTTCTCGCATACAGAAATAGGCGTACCAAAGAATCGGATTGAACCAATTTAATAGGAGTAAGCTATACATAATCCAATTTACCGCTACGTCGTTTCTTTTAATATGAGCTAACTCATGATAAAAGACATATTGTAATTGTTGCTCATTTAATACTTTCATATGTTTTTTTGATAGTAATACTTTCGGGCGAAAGAAACTAAAAACAGTTGGGCTCGCAATCTTTCCTGCTAGACGTAATGAAACTGCCTTCTTCATTTTCATAGACTGCTTACAGCGATTAAACACTGTAACGACCTGTTCATCCGTAATATCCGGTTGTTTCTTTATGTAAGAATATAAACGTCTATTTGTAATAAACGTGATGACTGCTAATAGGATTACCCCAGCTAACCAAACATATAGAACAATTTTGTATAAAGACAATGTAGTCTGTTGTTCCTCACTCGTACTTACTTTCTGTTCGCTATTTTTTGTCACAGTTTCAGAATTTGATTCTAATTCTACTGTCTGTTTTATCTCGTTATTCACTGTATTCTCAGGTAAAGGTGTATTTTTTTGAATAACTTCCGACACACTAGAACCATAGGAGAATAATGAATAAATACTATAAGAACTATCCGGTGACCATGGTAAAAGGAGTCGTATCATCAGTACGATCCACAGCATATATTGCCACCGGGGGGTTAATTTATTTCTAAATAGTACTTTTATACATAAAATGAATCCAACTAATATGCTAGCCATAAGTGACGTTTCTATAAGCCAATCAAAAAAATGAGGAAGGTATACATTTATAAGCGTGTCTATCATTGTTATCTATCCTTCCTCTTGTTCTCCTCTGTCTTCTCATCTAAAATGCGTTTCAGTTCATTAATATCTTCTGAAGACAATTTTTCCTCTTTTAAAAAATTAACAAGTAATGGTTTAAACGCTGCGCCGCAAAAGCGCTTTAGCAAAGATTTCGTTTCAACTTGTAAATAATTATCTTGTGATACTAACGGATAGTAAGCGTACATACGCCCTTTATCTTGATGATAAGAAACGGCTTCCTTTTGTACTAACCGATTAATTAATGTACGGATTGTTTTCGGTTTCCAGTCCATTGATTCTTCTAGTTCTTCTATAATTTCATTCGCTGTTTGTGGAGAATTAGACCAAAGTACTTTCATAATTTCTAATTCCGCTTCAGATATTTTAGGTAATTGATTTGTCATAGTATATTTCACTCCTTAGTATTACATTTGTAATCTACAATTAAGATTACAAATGTAATACTGAATTGTCAACCATATTTTAGAAAATATAATTTCCGTTAAACCTTACTTAACGACAACAAATTTCCCTTTTTTCAAATAATCAAATAAAAAAACAAGAAAATCCTTACATTTAATAGTAATATAGAAAATAGACAAGTTTATCAAAATAGTGGAGGCTTTTTCAGTCATGATGCGTGCGCTTCGTTTAAATATAAAGCAAGCTTTTTGTAGTCGTATTTCTTTAATTATTATGTTTAGTGGATTCGTTCTTATTTGTATTTATCACTATTACTATGTCATTCGTTATTTAGGAGACGCTGCGAGTGGACCTATTTCAACAGATATAAAATGGATCGGATTTCGCGACAATGAAATGGATGTTTATTTATTATTAATGCCCGTTATTGCGAGTTTTCCCTTTAGTACAAGTTACAATTCGGATAAGTCAGATGGTTTTAAACCGTTTGTCAGTAAGGGGATTTCTTTATTTCCTTATTCAGTAACGAAATATATCGTTACGTTTTTTTGCGGAGGATTTCTTTATACGCTTCCATTCATCTTATCGTTATTATTTTGCAAATTAACCATTCCAGACGGAACACCTACGATTGGTTCCGGCATCATAAATGCTGATGGAATGTTCGCAAACCTATATTTTGATGCGCCTCTCACTTACATTACTGTATATATCGGAATTAATTTTTTATTTGCAGGTTTAATGGCTCTTTTAGGACTTGCTGCATCTGTATGGTCACAAAAGGACTATATGGCGATTCTCTTTCCATTCGCAGTTGCCTCCATTCCGTACGTCCTGCTAAATACAATACTTCCTTCAATAGGCGGAGCACCTATTCATTTATATGATCCGAAACAACCATTGCAAGGCATGTCACCGTACATTTTAACGATGCAATGTACTTTCTTCCTTCTCGTTAGCTTATTCATGTATATACAAGGAGTAAAGCGGGATAAGAAAAAATATAGAAGAAGACTGCAAAAAAGAGATCGATGTAGAAAAGCGTTTCAAGCAATTTCAGACTAAATCATTGAACGAATAAGAGCGTAATTCCCTAAGCAAGCTTGGAGAATTACGCTCTTATTATCATTATTCATATAATCATCTCCCCCTTACGGCGTATCTGCTAATCCCCATAAAATAACGAACACCGCAAAATAAATCGCTTTAATACCTACAACTGAACATAATAAAATAATTGCATATTTACTTAATTCTCTTCTTGCACCTATTAAAGTAAAAATGACTGCCAAACTAAACGTTACATAGGACGATGCTGTATGTATTAAGTTATACGTGATATCTAAATTTTGAGTAAGTCCTGTTACTTCAGCTACAAATTGAAACATGACAATTGTACTAAAAAAAATGGCAAGCTGATTTATTAATTTTCCATTTAACCATGCTTGCATTTTTAACCTCCTCATTATAAAAAACTGAATTTTTAATTAATTTTAACATGATTTTTACAGAAAAAGAACGCTCAGTATATTTCTAAGCGTTCTTTTACAACGATTTAAGAAGCTTTCTTCAAGTCAATTTGAGCAAGTACTGGGTCGTGATCACTTACACGTCCATGTTCTTTCATAATGTTTGAGTTTAAGTGTACTGGGTCTACAATTGTGTGTGGTGCGATGTTGTTTGTTACTAAAATATGATCTAACACTTGCGCATTTCCTTCATGAATATACGTGTAGCGGTTCTCTTTCGGCACTGTGTTTAACATATTTTTTAAGTTTGTTCCTTCTAGTGCTTTTAGTGGTTTAGCAAACTCAAAATCGTTCATATCTCCTAACACAACAACTGGTGCATTCGTATTCTTTTTCTGAATTCCTTGTACGAAATTATTTACTTCTTGTGCTAATTGAACTCGTTTTTCTTCACTCTTTAATACGAGCGGCTGCACTTTTCCAAATGGCGTTGCATCTCCTATTTTTGAGTTTAAGTGATTTGCAACGACAACAACGTTTTGTCCTTGGAACGTAAATTCTGCCGCAAGCGGTTTACGTGTACTTTCAAATAATGGGTTTTCGTCTCCAATACGAACAACATTTTTATCAAGTAACTTCGGTACTGCTGCTAATTTCACGCGTGATGGGTTGTAGAAGAAACCGACGCGAATATTCGCTCCTGGTGCTCCTCCGTCTAGATTATTATGCGGAGCAATTTCTACATACTCATACTTTGGCCCGCGAATTTCTAGAACTGCATCAATGATACGTTTTGCGCTTAATGAAGCATCTGTTGTACCGTCATTAATTGATCCATTATTATCTTGCATTTCCTCTACACCGATAATATCTGGCATTTTTAAATTGTATTTAATAGAATACGCTAACGCTTTTACTTTTTCATCTGTTGTTTCTTTTTTATTCGCCGAGAAGTTTTCAATGTTATATGTAGCAACTGTTAACTTATCAAGACGAGGCTGAATATTCGCCCCTACTTGCTTAAATCCACCGTCCACTACAGATGGTAATTCCGTTATTGGCGAAATGCGGAACGAACCGTAATCATATCCGACTACCCCTGTTATATCCCCAGTGAAAGTATCTCCTACTTTTGCTACATAATCGCGAGGTACTTTGACAGAAAGACGCTCTGGATTTAATTGATTTTCATCTAATACAGGTGTGCCATATTTCGTTACGACTTTATCTCCACCATTTTCTACTGTGACATATAAATTCCCGTTTTTCTGAGGTGCAATAATTTTTGGCGTTGGCATCGTAACGCGCATACCTTCTATACTTTCATAAAAGTCGATTGCATCTTCATTTGGATCAAATAAACCGAATGCATCATTATCGATAATTTGATCAGGGATTTTCACACCGTTTTTTCCAAGTACAATCGGTGCTGGTAAAGGTTGATCTTTTGCGATTACAGCAACGCGGCTCGCTTTAATTTCGGTCGTCGTTAAGTCTGTTTCAAATCGCTCTGCATATCCAGGACCAACATATTCTTCTACTTCTCCATCAGCTTGAATAAGATCGCCTACCACTACATTTGCATCTTTTTTGTACACATAAATACCTTCTGAAGTAGCTGGATCATTATCCGGCTGATTATCTTCTATATAAAAACCATTTTTATCAAGCGCTGTTACAACGCCTTCCACATTGTATACTTTCTTCCCTTTGTAAGGAGAGACATGTGATTTTCCTTGAATATCATGAATACGTACTGGTTCATTATTTACGATAATAAATGAAAATGTTGAAATTGCTGAAGAAGTAAGTCCTTCTTTCTCTGCGATTGCTTTAATTACACTATTTTCATTCACCACAATTTGTCCGTTATAACGAACACTTTTATTTGTAGGGTTAGAGCCATCTAACGTATAGTAGATTGTTGCTCCTTCTGTATTCGTCGTTAAAGTTACCGCTGTTCCTTTCGCAACTTCTCCGCCACTAGGCGAAGCTACTACATCGCTAACACGGTTTTGTCCTTCCCCTTGAAACTTATGAGCTGTTACTGATTTTAAACCTGGGCTACTAAAATATAATTCAAGCGTCCCTGTTAAACTAACTTTCTTCCCGATATTTTCAGGATGATCTTTCACATTTACTGCCGCTCTCACATCGCCTTTTGGCAACTGAACAGGCATGATTTTGTCTGGATTCGTTTCATTTGGCGAATCCGCAATTGCTACGTTTGTATCATCAAACTTAGCCGGATCTTTCGTGTATTTAGAAGGACTTTGCGTATACCCAACGATATATCCTTCCGCTATTCCCTTCGTTTTCCCTTGCTGCTTAAATACTTGAATTGCTTTTTCTACTGACATAGAAGTAGTTTCTTCTGCTTGTACTATAGTTCCAGTAAATGAAAGCAATAGTATGAATGATAAAAAGACACTTAACAATTTCTTCACAGCCATTTTCCTCTCCCTATTTCATATTTTCTCAGCATTTCTATCATATCAAATGATTCGTTATATAGAACTACATTTCGACAAGTTTTACAAAAAATTTATTTAATTTACAAGCTTTCAAACTATAATACAAAATAATAATTTTACACCTTCTACGAATGCGCTCTATAATGTTAGAGAGAGAAAACAGAAAATATCGAAATTTAACTGGCATGTAAATGGATTCATTTGAATAGGAGTGATTGGATGGAAGTGCAAACAGAAACATACCGCGCAGCTATGAATGGAACATTAGAACGTCATTTTTCAGATATGATTGCCGTTATACCAACTAGAATTACAATTGAGCAGTTAAAACAGCGGCTAGAAACGATCGCTACTAAAGTTGATGAGTTAAAAATTATTTTTAGTGATGAGACAAGCCTTATTGTTGAGTTACATATGGATGAAACAATCATACCGTATGAACTGCATATTGATGAAGCGAATGAACCAGAAGAATATAAAATGTACAATAGACAAGATTCTACAATCGTAGATCGTCATTTTGAAGATGCTGCTTATGGCACTGAAATTTTTACTCGTACGCTATTTGTAGGCGATGTGCTGGACTGCTTTTTCCAGCAATTACAGTTTTTATGGAACCTCGCTCCAGACTTGTTATTTGTAATCGATTCAAGTGCCGCAATGAAAGTGATATCTAGAAGCTATATTGAATATCACGTTGAAAATGAATTATTACCTGACATTCCTGACTTGTACGTTATTCATTCCGTTTATGAAGACGATAAAGACGGTGAGCCTACGCAATATTGGTTTCATACACATGGCCTTTTAAGAGCAGGTGTAACAGAAATAGAATTAATTATTCCAAATCGCATTTCTTCCTACTACGGTATTGGTGACCTCTTTCAAACCTTTGCTAATAATGCCGTTGAAAATGGACAAGTCCCTATGAATGAGCCTATCGTTATCGCGCATAGTCAGCAAGGTTCTATACATACATTAGCTGTTCCATGGGAAAAAGGATTATCTTATATTGGGCATAAAACGAGTATGGATCAATTATCTTCAATTGAGGATGAAGAAGTAAAACTACAACCAATAGATGCGCAAAACGTATTTCTTGGCGGTATGGATGACCGAGATGAATACCATCAATCTCCATCCGTTCTCTTATTCAAATTTAATACTTCAGAAGAATATATTGAAAGCTTTTTCCAAGAACACGAGGAAGCTACAGGGCTCATGTTCTATAAAACAAATAGTGAAACCGATCGTATGGCTTACAATGCGAAGAATACTTTCGGGTATTTCAGTAACATTTTTCACATTGAACAATCGAATGAAGATTTTCGTTTCCTCGCTAAGTTTGGTGTCTCCTACGAAGAAGGAAAAAGTGAACATATGTGGTTTGAAATGCAAGAAATTACGGAAGATTTCATTCAAGGAATACTCATTAATGAACCATATTTTATAAAAGATATGAGTGAAGGAAATAGTTATCAGTTAGATTTTGATAACTTAACAGAGTGGATTATTTATGCAGGAGATGCTGTTATAAAGCCAAATAACTTATATATGTTTATTGGTGAATAAGTAACAAAACGCCTTCAATATAATTGAAGGCGTTTCACTTTATTGCGCGATTAATTCAGTATCCATTACTTTCTCCAAATGAGAGAGTACACGCTTTGCGGCTTTCTCACCTTGATCAATACAGTCCGGAAGACCAGAACCAGCGTAAGAACTACCTGCCAAGTATATACCTGGCAACTCTTTCTCCATAAATGTCGTGAGTTTCTTCATTCGCTCGTTATGACCTACTGTATATTGGGGCATTGCTTCTTTCCAGCGGCTTACGACTGTAAATTCTGGATCCTCTGTAATATCCATCGTCTTTCGCAAGTCTTCTAGTACGAGCTGAACGAGTTCCTCTTCTGTTTGTTCTACAACTGCTTCATCACCAGGTCGTCCAACGTAACAACGAAGAAGCGTTTTTCCTTCTGGCGTTGTATGTGGCCACTTTTTATGTGTCCACGTACATGCTGTAATGGTGTAATCGTTATTTCGAGATACGACAAATCCTGTACCATCAATATCGCGCTGAATGGCTGATTTCGAGAAAGCCATTGCCACGTTCGCAACTGATGTGGACGGAATATTGCGGAAGAAACGAAACTGCTTGTACTGCGCAAACATAGATGGCAATACTTTATGTGATGTTGCCACTACGACCGCGTCCGCTTCTATTTCTTTTCCGTTACTAAGAGTAATCGTATAACCATCACCGAGTTTTGCAATTTTTTCAATGCGAGTTCCCTTTATTATCGTACCTTCATGCATCTTCATTTCGAGAGATTCTACGATAGATTCTAAACCGTTTTTCACTGTTTGGAAGATTCCCTTTTTCGGTTCCGCTTTCTCTTCTTTCGGTGCAAGCGTACGCATACCGAGTGAAATACTGCGATGTTTCTGCTCGATTTGATACATTTGCGGGAATGTTGACATTAAGCTCATTTCATCAATATCCCCTGCATAAATACCCGATAGTAATGGTTCGATTAAATTTTCAACCACTTCGTTGCCGAGGCGATGTCTGAAAAACTGCCCGAGTGATTGGTCAGATACTGGCTTTGATCTCGGCATTAACAGATCAAAACCAGCTCTTAGTTTACCAATTGGAGAGAGCAGCCTGGAAAATAGAAACGGCGTAATTTGCGTTGGAATTCCCATCATTGATCCGCTCGGCATTTTATGTAACCGATTGTTTACGAGGATAAATGATTGACCGCCCTTATTATTTACAAGTTCATCGCCAAGACCTAATTCTCTCGCTAATCTTGCTGCACTTTCTTTTCGTGCTAAGAAAGAATCCGGTCCGCGTTCAATTGTAAATCCATCTTTTCGAACGGTTTGAATTTTCCCGCCAAGTTTACCCGATGCTTCTATCAGTAATGTATCGATCGGCAAGTTGTTGTCACGAATTTCTTTTTGCAAGTTATACATTGTTGTTAATCCTGTGATGCCACCGCCGATGATTACAACTTTTTTCCTCAAGCAGGCTCCCCCTTTCTTCTTACAATACAGATTCTTTTTTCTTTAATACAACATCTGTTAAGCAATCAATAAATGCGTCCGATGCATTTGGCATTTCTGGACGATAATATTTCGCGCCAATTTCATCTGTTACAACTTTACACTCAAAGTCATTGTCATATAGAACTTCTAAATGTTCCGCAACAAATCCAACTGGTGCGTATACGAATGAAGTATAACCGTACTTTTCATTTAATTCTCTCGTTAAATCTTGTACATCTGGACCAATCCAAGGATCTGGTGTGTTTCCTGCACTTTGCCAACCTACTGCATAGTTTGCTACTTCCGCACCTCTTGCAATATAGTCAGCTGTTTCATTTAATTGATCTGGATATGGATCGCCAAGTGCGATGATTTTTTCTGGTAAGCTATGTGCAGATACGATTAATACTGCTTTTTCACGCTCTGCTTCTGACATACCGTTATATATACCTTTCACTGCATCAACCCAGTACTGAATGAATTTCGGCTCTTTATACCAGCTATCAATGCCGTGAATTGTTAAGTTTCCAAGTTTCTCAGCTTCTTCTTGTGCTCGTCCTACATACGATTTCACGCTAAATGTAGAATAGTGCGGCGCCAGAACAAGCGCGATTGCATCTTGTATACCGTCGTTATGCATATCTTTCACCGCATCTTCAATGAACGGTTCAATATGTTTTAAGCCAAGATACATACGGTACTCTACTTCATCTTGTACTTCATTTAAACGCTTCTCTAACTTTTTAGCTTGCTCTAATGTAATAGTAGCTAAAGGAGAAATACCACCAATTGCACGGTAACGCTCTGTTAAATCTTCTAGCATTTCAGGACTTGGCTTTCTTCCTCTGCGAATATGTGTATAGTAACGTTCAATATCTTCTTCTTTATATGGCGTTCCGTATGCCATTACAAGCAAACCAATTTTCTTTTTCATACAGCAATGCTCCTTTACTTCGCTAACTGTCCTTTAGAGTATTCATGAATAAATGTAGTTAAACGTTTTAATGTATCTGGATTTACTTCTGGGAATACACCGTGTCCTAAGTTAAAGATATAACCTGGCTGCTTCATCCCTTGATCTAAAATACCTTTTACATGTTCTTCAATAACAGACCATGGCGCAAGTAAGAATGACGGGTCCATATTACCTTGTACCGCCTTATGAACGCCGCGCGCACGTGCCTCTTCGATCGGTAAGCGCCAATCTAAGCCTACTACATCAAGTGGTAAGTCGTGCCATTCATTTACTAAATGTGCAGCTCCTACGCCGTGCATAATCATTGGTACACCCATCGGACGAACTTCTGCAAAAATACGCTCCATTGCTGGTTTAATAAATACGCGGTAATCTGCTACATTTACTGTTCCAACCCAAGAATCGAAAATTTGAACTGCTTTTGCTCCTGCGTTAATTTGCGCTTTTAAATATGTAATAACCATATCTGCTAGCTTATCCATTAAAGCGAACCAAGCTTTCGGCTCTGCATACATGAACGCTTTCGTATTATGATAATTACGAGATGGACCGCCTTCAATCATATAGCTCGCTAATGTAAATGGAGCTCCTGAAAAACCGATTAACGGTACGTCTAGCATTTCTGTCGTTAATAAACGAATCGTATCTAATATGTACGGTACATCATCTTCTGGATTGATTTCCCCTAGTTTTTCTACGTCTTGTAAAGAACGGATTGGATTATCAATAACTGGACCAATACCTGATTTAATTTCTACATCCACACCAATTGCAGGTAGTGGTGACATAATATCTTTATACAGAATTGCTGCGTCTACGTTATATTGATCAACTGGCAACTTTGTAACGTAAGCACATAACTCTGGATTATGTGTAATTTCAAATAAAGAATACTTTTCTTTTATCTTTCTATATTCCGGCTGCGAACGACCTGCTTGACGCATATACCATGCTGGTACATAATCAGTACGTTCCCCCCTACATGCTTTTAAAAATGTCTCATTTATAGTTCTTACCAAGACCCTTGCTCCCTTCCTTGCCAATGCTTTTGCTCTAAATACGTTCTATTCCGATATTTATCTTTTTTTACTATACAGCTTGTAAAAACAAAATGCATAATATTATGTACGTTGTTCATGAAATTGACACAAACATTCTTAAAAACGCTTACTATTTTCACAACATTCTTATTATAACACAGAGAAAAACTATGGTTTAGCTACTTTTGACTTTTCTCCTTCGCGATTTGTTTGTGTGTTATATGGCACAACGTAAAAACTCGGTTTTGAAAAGATGTTAACGAACTTTTCTTCATATTCCCCGGCACCATTTACAGTTGCTACATGCGTATGGACTCCGTTTTCCACTCTATAAATACGATACATAATTCTATCATCTGGAAGTGGTGTCCAGCTTAATTTCGCCTTGAATAAACCGAAAGGGCTAAACGCTAATTTCATTTTCACATCTTCAATCTTGCGCAGCCGAATTGGAGCACCGATTGTTTCCACGCCTTCTGGTTTCATAAACTGCTCTTTCTGTTCTACTTTTGCCTTCGTTAAAATTTTCTTAAACAATTTCGTTGCTGACGCACTTTCTCCTTGCAACTGATGCTCTTTATCCGTGCGGTCATAACCAATCCAAACAGCGCCTACTAAATTTGGCGTATAGCCAACGAACCACATATCTCTCGCTCCATTATCCTCATTTGGTAAGGAAGTTGTACCTGTTTTCCCAGCTAACGCCCCGGTATATACACCGGCTTTCGCTGTCCCTTCCTTCACAACTCCTTCTAACATTTTCGTCATATACCATGCCGTTTGTTTCGAGAAAATTTTCGTTTCTACTTTTGGTGATTCTCCAATAACTGCGCCGTGTCTATTGAACACTTTATCAATCACGTGCGGCTCAATAATAGCGCCATTTGCTAAAAACGCACGATACATCTTCACAAGATCAAATGTTGAAACACCATTTTTCAACCCGCCAAGCGCTGTACTTAAACCAGCATCTGCAATATGAACATTGCCTTTCTCTAAATATTGTTTTCCTTCTTCTACCCCTAACTCATTTAATAATGAAACTGCCGGTACATTTGCTGACTCTAATATCGCATCGTACATCGTCATTTCTTTCGAATACGCATGATTATAATTTCGAGGTTCATACCCTTCAAAAGAATGTCTTTCATTCGTCAATAAAGAATACGGATTATACTTTTTCGTTTCGAGTGCTGGTGCATAGACAATAAGCGGTTTTAGCACAGAACCTGGCTGTCTTTTTGCGAAAACACGATTAAATCCTCTCCGGACATACTTTCTTCCACCAATCGCCGCTTTAATTCCGCCCGTACGATTATCCATTAATAAAAAAGCACCTTGCGCCCCCTCTTCTTTCCCAGGGAAATTCCGTGCATCTTGAAACTGGTTATATGCTACCTTTTGAATCTTTTCATCCATCGGAACGACAAACGTATATCCTCCGCGAAGTACTTCTTGATGAGACAACCCGTATAAACGTGCTGCTTCATCTATAACCATATCAATATACGGCATATATGCGAGTTCATTCTCGTCTAAGTTTTTATATAGAGCAATCGTCTTTCCTTGATAACGTACGCTCTCTTCGGCAGTCAAATAGCCTTGTTTATGCATCAGTGACAATACGAGATCACGGCGCTCCTTACTCTTTTCTGGAGAGAAATACGGTGAATATCCGTTTGGCGACTTCGGAAGACCTGCAAGCATTGCTCCTTCTTCTACTGTTAAATCCTCTACATTTTTATTAAAATACAACTTTGCTGCTGCTTGAATACCGTAAGCCCCATGCCCAAAATAAATATGATTCATATACATTTCAAGAATTTGTTGCTTCGTATATTTTTGCTCTAATTGAAGGGAGATTGCGACTTCCTTCAATTTCCGCGTAACTGTTTTTTCACGAGTTAAAAAGACGTTTTTCGCTAGTTGCTGCGTAATCGTACTACCGCCCTCTACCCTTTCTCCGGCTAACGTATCTTTATAAAGAGCCCGGAATATAGACGGGTAATCAATTCCTTGATGCTCATAAAAACGAGAATCTTCCACCGCAATAAATGACTGCTGCACGTATTTCGGAATTTGCTCGATTGGTACGAGGTCTCTATTTTCTACGTATAATTTCGTAATTTCTTTCCCTTTCTGGTCAACGATACGTGATGAAGAGTGGAAAACGAGCTGCTTTTCATCCATCATATAACCACCAGCTAATACAATAATTTTATAAAGTACAATCGCTAATACAAGCGTTGCTAATCCACCTAATAAAGTCCACTTTACTTTCTTCATACATCGGCCTTCTTTCCAAATGATGGTACATTTATTATTTGAAAAAGAAGTATCTTTATGTATATAATCTTCGAAGTTTTTTACGAGAGTTGATATAATAGAAACAAACATTTAAAGGGGGCATTAAAATGAAGGCTATTATTTCATACGAAACACCTCTAGAACAAGCACATTTCACTGCAAAAAATAATGAAAAAGATATGTTTTATAAAGAAAATACAGAAGAATCTGTAGAAGGCTCTCTTCAGTATGACGTACTAGACGCTGTTGGCGAATTTAAAGGACAACCTGGTTATATCGTTTGTAACAACATTTCTGTCATAGACGAAGGTCGCCCAGTATTTGAAAACCGTTTTAAAAACCGTGCAGGCCTTATTGAAAACGAACCAGGATTCCAAGCAATTCGCGTTCTACGCCCATTAAGTAACGATACATATGTCATCTTAACGATGTGGGAAACAGAGCAAAACTTTAAAGACTGGACAGAATCACGTTCATTCGAAAACGCTCACAAAAAACGCCCTGTACAAGCAGAAGGACAAGCTCAGGCTCAGGCTGTTCCGCATGCGGAACAGCCGAAAAGTATCTTCTCTAGGCCGTCGTTTGTGACTACTTTTGATGTGTTAGTTTAAGTTTTTTTGTACTGTAGTTCCTCCAGGGATACGGTACATGAAATTATAACGGCGATTTTTCGAATATATCGGCGCAACTCAAATTATATCAGCGATTTTTGAGGTATATCGACTTATCGACAAATCACGACACAAAAAAGGAAACACCCTCACGCACCGGTGTTTCCTTTTTCTTTGTACCAATTATATATACGAAGCGCATCTTCTTTTCCCATATGCTTCACTTTATATTTATGTCCCGCTACTGATACGGCAGCTGTACATAGCTCATCTTTCTTTTGAAAATACGATTGATTGTATCCTACTGCTTGAACATGCCTTCTTCGCATGATTCCTGTATATTTTGCCAGGCCGCGGTATACCATGACTAACTGATTGTCTCGTATCATATATCCACCACTTTTATATCGGGCGTATGAGAGTAACGTAAATATGATGAATAGTGGTATTAACGTGAATAACGCAGTATTTTGTTTGAAATATATACTAGCACTAGCAATCGGCACCGCAAGCACCGCACTTGTAATCCAGCCCATTATTACGTAACGGCGTAATGCAGCCTTCGGTAAATGAACGATTTCCTCTTCCGTTTCATACGGTAACTGTAAATATGTAAGTAACTGCTGGACATCTTTCTTTTTCATAAAAGGATGTAACATCACTTCATTTCCAGCTGCTTCTATACTTTGAATGACCTCCACTTCGACAGAGCAATAACCGAAAGGCTGACGGAGAATTCCCTCTTTCACCGTAATTGCTTGAATGCGATGTAATTTTAAAACGAACTCTTTCTTATCAAATAACCCTTGTACGATGCGAATTTCATTTCCTTTTCTCTCTATTTTAAAGTTCGCATATTTTAACGCATAACCAGCTGTTGAAATGATCCACGAAATCACCATTAAAATCGCGGCCATAACGATTAATTCATATACACCGTTATCCATCACATACGCTTCTACTTTATTGATGAGCCACTCTGGCAGAAATTGATTAAACTCTGTGTAAATAAGAAGTAATCCAGAAAACACTAATCCGAATCTACCAGATGTAATAGAGGCGAATAAAATTTCTTTCGCTGTTAACTGATAAATTGTCTTATTTTCTGCTGTCGCGGGCTCTTCTTCAGTCACAACACTTCTCTCTTTATGTAATAAAGAAATCAGTTCCTTCGCTTCCTCTTCTCTAATACCCGCTAACATCACTTCCGGTTCAGTACCGCCGCCAGCTACTTCTATATTTAATTTCGTCAGTCCAAGCACTTGATAAATGATGTTAGAAGACGTACTAATATTTTGCACACGTTCTTTATTTAAGTAACTTTCCTTCTTAACGAACACACCGTGCTTTATATGTACAATATTATTTTCAACCCAGTACACTTTGAAATACCATTTTATCGCTGAGAAAATCGCCATAATAAATAATACAGCTAAAAGAACAAGATGTAAGAAATACCAAGGTTTTACTTGGTCATCTGATTTAAATAAAACAAGAAAAATAAAAGGCAACAACGTCGCAATTCGAATACCTAACAATATCGTGATCGGATGTTGCCTCTTATACATCCTCATCACTCACTTTCGCAAGTTCTCCAATTTGTCTTTTCAGCTGCTCTGCTTCTTCTTTCGTTAAGCCTGGAATACTATGAGAAGTTGCCGCTGTGGAAATATGTAATTCTGCTAAATTATACTTTCTCATAATCGGGCCCTGTTCAATCGTTACGTGCTGCACGCGCATCATCGGAATGAGTACGCGTTTTACAACGAACATTCCCTTTTGTATCTCAATCTCTTCTTCATTTAATCTGTAACTATAATAGCGTTGACGTAAACTTGGAAACACAAAATAATCAAGCGGGATAAATAGAATAGCGCCTGTTACTAATAAGCCAAACAACCAACCCCACCAATTAAAATTGATCATAAAAAAGAAATATGCAATTACGACTGCTAGTATAACTGCCGCCCCAATTAAAGCGTGAATTCGCCACACTTTCAGCATATTAGAATGAATCTCTCTTTCTAACGGCTGCATCTCATCACTCCAATTATATGAATGTATTAATTATATATTAGTTGGTATATACATATTTGTAAAATTATAGTTTCCTACATCATATCCATTATTTCTTTAAAGTTCCCTTCATTAATCGAATACACTTGAAACTGAATGTAATCTATTTCATTCGTATTCGGACGGGCATATGGCAAAATGTTAAATTTAGAAGCAGATCTTCCCAACATATCTACAATCATTAGAGAAACGTCAATATACTCGAATTCTACACGGAATACTACTTCTTCCCCCGTAAATTCATAATCTTTAATCGCATCATACGACTTATTCGCACTAATTAGCATCACCTTTAATAGTTGGTTTAAATTTTCTGGTTTAAAATTAATCATATACGTAGCTCCTTTTTTTCAATAAAACACTATGAAAACAGTGTAATCTTATTATTTCATAGCTTCACACATCAATGATATAAAAAATAAAGCTAGTTTTTTATAAATTTTTTGATATAATTACTTACGGGAAACGGGAAGAATTTTGTCTTCCCTTGTGTTTTTATTTGCATCTAGTACTTTTGCTAGATGCCTTTTTTTATGCTAAAAAAGGTACCCTCATATACTTTGAGGATACCTTTTCCATCAATTTAGTGCAGTTCAATAATTGTACCATCTTCAAATACTTTAAATACACCAGTAAATCCAGGTCCACCTGCACCTTCTACTTTATATGTCGTATGCACTCTTATTTGATAATATTTCTTTCCATTCTCTACTTGCGTATTTTCTAGCGTGTAATCATAGTCTTCTTTATATTCATTTTTGATATATGCTTTCGCTTTCTCAAAAGTAAATGCATCTTGAGTCTTTCCTGTCTCTACTTTTTGGTTCTTTTCTGTTACTACCTTCTGATTTTTTTCTACATCAGGTTTTTGAGTCTTTTCTGTTGCTACCTTTTGATTTTTTTCTGCCTCAGGTTTTTGAGTCTTTTCTGTTGCTACCTTTTGATTCGTTACTGCATTTGTTTTTTGTGCCTTCGCTGCAGCTTCACTCTTTGCAGTTTTTTCTTCTTCATTCATTTTAGTAACTAATCCTACCGCTTTTTTATTATATTCTTCAAGGTTCTTGTTATCTTTTGTTTCCGCAACTAGCTTATTTAATATCTCTTTCGCTTCTGCATAATTTTTCTTACTTATTAATTCTTCACTTTTCGTCAGTTGCTCGCTATACTTCTTGTTTTGCTCTAAGATGGCTAGTAATGCTGTGCGTTCTTCCTTTGCTTGTTTTACAAGCGTAGCATTTCCATTCTTCATGTTCTCTACTTTTTCAAATGACTTGATTGATTCTTCTACCTTTGTTTCCTCTTTTAACTTCACTGCTTCAATCATTACTTTCGTTTGTTCTACAAGCATCTTTGCATCTGAATCGTCTTTTTTCTCATCTAACGCTTTTTCAAATGATGATAAGGCATTTTTATATTCTTTATTCGTTAATGCGGTCTTTCCTTCATCCATTGCTTTGTCAAAATTCCCATTGCTACATCCAGCTAACATTAAAAACGTAAGTCCAATTACCATTAATAACTTTTTCATTTTTTCTCCTCCTATATATCCCTAAAACGATAAAGTGAAACTTTAATCAGTGGGGCGTTTTGTTCCTCCCCCACCGATTTTTAGTTGAACCAATCGGGCCTTTACAGGCAGTTGATCCCCACCTAACTTCTTTGCTTTCGCTGAATTTTGAGGTGGGGGCCTTACTGCCCGTTAAGGCGGGGTAACAGCATATGTATAAAAGTCTGTGTAGTAATTAGACTGAAAATAAAGATGTACTTTGTGTGTGGGAAAGGAAGTACATTTCATTTACTATCATTACTTAAAACTCCTAAATAGTTGGTAGTGGGTTTTCTTCTTCTTTTAAAGACAGAAAGGAATTTTAATAATGTGCGTAAAAATCTCACCAGGCTCTTTACTACACACACTCTTATACACATAGAAAAACTATTTTTAGGTTGCTATTTTTTTAGCTTTACATATCCCCGCTTTGTAACATACCGAAAAACAAAAGAAAACAAACCGTAACATAAGTTACCGTTTGTAACTTTTCTGTAACACAAATGTAACATAAGGGTTTTGAATATACAATAGTTTTTTTTACATTATTTTCCCCGGTCTATATTTTCAGGCAACAATCAGCTTCCAATCCTTAGTATAAAAGCATACAGGTATCTCTCCTCATTATCATCAAGTTGAAAAATAAACAGTACTCTGAAACAAAAATTCCTTACGCTAAACAAAGTTAAATAAAAAAGCCAACTTCTTTACATGAAAAGAAATTGACCTTTTATTTTATTCACGTTAATCCCTATGTATTAAAAAATTTATTTATTAGTCTCAAAAAACTACAAACAACCGTTTATGGAATCTTCCTAACGTATCGTAAATCCAAATTTTTAATGAAATAATCCATTAGCGTTTGAGATTAACAAAAAAGCCTACTAATGAAAGTAGACTTTAAATAATGCCGTATAAATTATATTTTTTTTAGATTATCAAATTAATAATTTGTCAATTCATTTTCAGGAGTTTGAATAATAACGGGATTTTTCTTTAGATCAATCCATCTTAAAATATCAATAATATTTTGTTTAACCAATTCGCTTCCAACTAGCATCCTTCACATCTTCACTAGTCGGCTTTCTAACTGATTTCACACAACATTCCTTGCAAGCACCAAATGCAATGAAGTTTTGCTGCGCTTGTCTTAACGAGACTTCATTTGCCCCGCCTTCAAAGTCAGGATCATTAAACTGAACCTCATCATCTTCCCAATAACATATATTACAAATTTCATATGTACCTGGTGGTTTTTCTTCTAGTGTTTTATATCCGCAGCACGGACATGTGTATTTCATTATTTCACTCCATTATTAACTTGTTTTTTCTCCCATATATTCCGCCCCATAAAGAATGTAACAGCACAAATCATAGTTATTACCATGAAAGTAGTATTAGAATCTTCATATGTAGTTGGAATTCCAACCGTTACGGAAACAATACTACAAGCTAAAAGTAAATATAATAATAAAGATATAATATAGCTTAGTTTAAAGCGTACAATGATACCTCTAAACAATAACTCACCCAGTAGACAGCCACCTAAAATAATAGGTACTCCGAAATACAATGTAAGGACTCCCATTTGCGCAGTAGATTGAATTATCTTTCCAATTATGTTCGGCGAAGTCATCTCATCATTTCTTCCCATCCTATCGAATAAATCAAGTGCCGTTACTGAAATAAAGAAACTTAATATAGAAAATGAATATGGTATTAAAAATTTGCTCACTCTTATTCACCTCGCTTTTTCCTTCCCCATATATTATTCATTATTTTCACATAAAAAAATAGCCCGCCTTCCGCAAAAGACGAGCCATTCTATTTAATCCTCACTTAATCTCTTCTTATACCAATCCTGCATTCTCTCCGCGTCTTCTACTCTCGTATGCTCTAATTTATAATTCGATGATGCGTTAGAGAACTTATACGTACATAAATTTGCACGGCGCTGGAAATAGGATTGTGTCTTTTCCATTGATTGGACGTGTCTTCTTCTAACAAGTCCTGTATATTTTCCGACGCTGCGATATACAAGCGTAATTTGCTCTCCGTTTACACTGTAACCATTCGTTTTAAATGTTGCGTATCCAAGTGTAAAGATGAGGATCGCGAGCGGAATTAATGCCCACATGATGAAGCGCTTTTCAGAGTATATACTTATTCCAATAAGCGGGATTGCTAGCATAGCGAAAAAGATGAAACTATCAATGAGATAGCGGCGTAATGCTGCTTTTGGTAATGAAATAATGTTTGTATTCAGTTCGTATGGTAATTGTAAATGCGCGAGTAACTGTTGTACGCGATCTTTTCGAATGATTGGGTGCAGTGTAACTTTTTCTTTCTCGTCACCCAGTCCTTTACTTTGAATCACCTCTACTTGTACAACGCAATAACCGAATGGCTGACGTAAAATACTTTCTTTTATCGTAATACCTTGAATACGGTGCAATTTTAGGACGAGTTCTTTTTTCTCAAGTAATCCTTGCGAAATGCGGACTTCGTCATTCCTTCGATTCACCGTGAAATCTCCATGTTTTAGCGCATAACCGATTGTCGATATAATCCACGAAAGGACAATCAAAATGGCTACCATGAAAATCAAGCCATATATATCATGTTTCATTACATACGACTTGACGCCATTCTCTATCCATTTCGGGATGTACTCATCTACTTGATGATACACGAAAAAGATTAATGAGAATAATAGTCCAAACTGACCAGATGTAACAGACGCTAGTAAAATTTCTTTCCAAGTTAATTTATATTCAGTCGCTTGTTTTTCTTCTGTAATGATTTCTTTTTCTACTGTATTTTCTGTTGCTTCGTCTAACGTTTCTTCTGCTTTCACTTCTGGAGTTGGCTCATTTAGCATTGTAATAAGCTCTGTTGCTTCTTCTACTGTAATACCAGCTAAGCTTACTTCTGCATCATCACCCCCGCCAGCTGTTTCAATTTGAATCTTTTTTAAGCCAAGCATTTGATATAACACGTTAGAACTTGTATTAATCGTTTGCACACGTTCTTTATTTAAGTAGCTCTCCTTCTTCACAAAGAGCCCTTGTTTTACATGTAATACGTTATTTTCAACCCAATACGTTGTGTAATACCATTTTTCAAACGCTGAAAAAACAGTGAGTAAACCGAATGCAGCGGGAATTAAATACCAAAACGGGAATTTTCCGTTTAAGCTAAACATGAAAATAATGAGTGGTATAAAGTCTGTTATTTTTAATTCTAATAACATCGTGATTGGATGCTGTCTCTTATACATCCTCATCACTCACTTTCGCTAATTCTGCGATTTTCGTTTTCAACATTTCTGCTTCATACATCGTTAAACCTGGGATACTGTGAGAAGTTGCCGCTGTTGAAATGTGTAATTCTGCTAAGTCATATTTTCTCATAATCGGCCCTTGTTCAATCGTCACGTGTTGTACACGAATCATCGGTACTAATACACGCTTTACGACGAAAAGACCGTGCTGAATTTCAAGTTCTTCTTCATTTAGTTGATAGCTGTAATAACGTTGACGTAGTTTCGGGAATAAAAAGTACGAAAATGGTGCGAACGCAACTGTTAGCCCAATCATTACATACAAAATCCACGCCCACCAATCAAACTTTATCATGAGGAAAAGGTAAGCTAACATGACAAGAATACCAATCCCTTCTTCAATTACAGCACGAACTTTCCACACCTTGACCATGTCAGGGTGGATTTCATTTTTCAATGGATCCATGTAACCACTCCAAATCTAGTAATCTAATATACGAATACTCTCAATCTATATTTTACATAACTTTACAGAAAATTAATATTTATTCTTCTTTATCTTTCTTCTCTGGAATAAAATATCCGAACCAAAGTAACCAAATAAACCCTATTAATTTCATCCAACTTCCATCCGCTTGAAAAGCTTCGATCATACCTGGTATTTTATAAATCCCAATGAATCCAAGAAAACCGAGCCACCAGTTTTTTTGCATTTTCATCCCTATTCCCCCTTCATTACATTTTTCACATTTCGAATCCAAATTTCTTTATACTTTAGCTGGAATCCCATTAACATGTAATTACTCATATTATCGATCACGAGCGCTAACGTATGAGCATTTTCTTCCGTTTCCTGCTGTGACACAACGTCAAGTTCTACACCTTTCTTCAATAAATCGTGGAATCCGTTTAAGAAATCTTCTTGTATTTCAAATAAGCGTTTCTGATACTTTTCATTTCGCGATGCAGTTACGATGAATTCATTTATAACGCGTAATATTCCTTCTTGCCCTTCATATTCAGAGAGCATATGTAAACCATCTGAAGTTAACTTTTCTGCAAAGTTTTCTTTCGTATATTGTTCTTTATCGAAATAACTCACGAAATGATACCCAGAAAAAATTTCTTCAAATAAAAAATCGACTAACGCTTCTTTAGAAGAAAAATGATAATAAATAGCCGGTTTTGAAATACCTACCTCTTTCGCAATCATGGAAAGGCTCATCTTCTCAATGCCGTGCTCTGCCATGAGTTTAAATGATGCCTCGACAATGTTTTGCGATGTTTGTAAATTCTTTGTCATACTGTACCTCACTTATTTTTACTTACCGGTCGGTAAATAAATTGTAAAATAAAAAATCATCGTTTGCAAGTTTGATTCAAACCTGTATATTACTTTTTCAATCTACATTACGGATCTAGGATCATATTCCTTAATAATGACTAAAATAATCTTGAATCCAGTTAAACTACAAAAAGCACCTTTGTGAGTGCTTCTTGTAATTTAATATTTAGGACCCATATAATCATAGCTTTGGTCCAGCGCTTTTAATAAATCAATCGCACCCTTTAACTCTCTTTTATCAGACTCTAATTCTTCCATCCTTCTTTCGATATCTTTTTTAAAAGATTCTAAATCGCTAATGGCTTTTTTCCCTACTCCAAGTTGCGACCAGCTTGATAAGAGTAAATTATGTACATTACTTACAACTCTTTTATTATGATTTAAGTCTTGAATCATATGGTCAAATTGTTGTATAGCTTGATTCAAAGCTTCTTCATTTAAGTAAATTCTCGGCATCCTAATCTTCTCCCTTAATATTGTTGATCCGTCTTCTTATAATCATCGGCTTTCTTCTCAATAAAATCTGAAATTTCCGTTGCTGTTCGTATGTACCAAAAACTTAAATGCTCTACATGTGCACGTATATTATTTACTTTAGCTTCTACCCGTCTACTTTCAGCCGTTTCTAATAATGTCATCATATTAGAAATTAACCTCGGTACTCTATCTTGAAATTCTTGCGCGTTTCGCTTCATATCTCTTACAGCTTGTTCTAAATTCTCTACCACTACACGAATTTCTCCCCCACCTAATAACGCGCCTGGTGAATCATAAACTCTTTCATTCGTGTCTACATTTAACAAGTATTTATTGGATAAAGATCCATTCTCCCCAAACCGGAAGTTCTGATCTGTTTGATAATGATAACCAGGGCCACTTATCGAATTCAAAAATCGAGCAACATCCATCCCAAGCTTTTGCTGTAATGATAGCTTTGACATTTCTTCTTTCGAAATTGGTGGGGTTACCGCATAAGTAGAGCCTATATGACTTTCATATGCACCAAATGGTCCATAGCCAATTGAATCATTTCCGTGAACAACACTTACAATTCTATTATTAAACTCACCATTATTTGCTCTTTCTTGTAAATCAGGCGGTAACAAATGTGTTGCACTCGGCGCATTCCATGACATACACCTTACATTATCATTAGATGCCGCTGCATATTCCGCTAAAGCTCCCCCTAACGAATGACCCGTTGTATATATCTCCACATCATCCCTGTCCTTGTATGTATCCGTTACTTGTTTCATGACCCTTTCAGCTTGTTCGAATTGATTATGTGTTTCCCAGCGCTGATTCTCTTCATTCCAATATTTCTTTGAACCTTCATTCTCAGTCCCTGCTACAGGAGGTGCTGCTGGTTCATGAACACCTTCTCGTAATACAAAATGATTAGTGTCCGTTTTTAAATCCTTCATACCTTCCCCTGGCTTCATCGGAATGCCTAAAGAGTTTTTCTCTATAATTTTATCCCCTTCTGTACCTCGGAAAGCTACCATAACTTGCTTTTTCCCATCGACATCTCGTTCAAAGACTACTGCGTCCATTCCGGTTTGTTTGTCGTGGAATGTTTCACGGACCTTCCATGTTTGTAAAGTATCATCATTCGCATTATTCACTGTAATTTCATTTCTTAACTCTTTATCTGATTTATACGCATCTTTAGCCATTCGATAAAAGCTTAAATCTAACACTTCTTGTGTATTTTTGCTATCCAAAGTATTCCCTCCTCGGGATATTTAGTATATTCTAAATTATAGAACAACATTAACGGAGGGTAAACATGAGAATTAAAATCCGAAAATTTACCTTTTTTGTCTTTTTTATCTTTGTAAGTACAATAATTGGGGGATGTAATATGCAGGAAAATAATAAAGAAAAACAAATAGTAGATAAAGCAACAGAAAAAACAATTAATTACTTTAAAGAGAAACAAAATTTAGATGTAACTATTACTGATTACAGGTTCCCTTCTAATGATCTAGAATCAGTCTTCATAACTGGTCATATCAAAGATGATGAAAGCAAGGAATTCACTGCTACAATAGATTACAATAATAATTATAATGTTGGTTCTGTTTCAACGAATTTTTCTCTAAAAAAATAATACAATATGGATAAAAAAATGAGGAAATAGCATTAAAAGAAAAAGCAAAAAAGATCGCAATCCAACATTTTAAAGAGGATAAAAAACTAGATGTTACAGTGACAAAAGTCGCATTCGGCCCTGCAAATTTTGGAGTAATTTTTGTATCGGGTCATGTAACCAATAATCCAAATCGGAAAATAACTGCAGATATAACTTATAAAGATAAATATAAGGTTGAAAGTATTAGTTATGATGACTGAAATTAATATGAAAATACAATATATTTTTTGTTGGGCATTTATATTAATTCTAATTATTTCATGTGTATATAAAGGCTAGGATGACTATTCAATAAGCCTGACTTCCAACATTAAAAATTTAAAACTTAAAAACTAATAACCTTTTTACTTTAGAGTCCCGTTTCTTTATACCCAGCCACACCATATTCTGTGGATATACAATTTAGTTAAGAGGAATATAATGCAACATTCATGGAGTGATTATTCGTGAAAAAATTTGGTGTAAGATTATTCTTTATTTTTACACTTATCCTTTTAGGAGGATGTACTATAAATCAAAAGAATGAGGAACGACAAATAGTAGAAAAAGCAAATGAAACAGCCATTCAATATTTTAAGGAAAAAGAAAATCTAGATGTAGTAATTACTGGATATGAATTTGCTCCGAGTGATTTTCAAACTGTTTTTATAAAAGGGCATGTTAAAGACGATAAAACTCAAGCATTTACAGTGCATGTCAAATATGGAGATAGTGATTATAGAGTCACTTCTAGAACATATTCTGAAAGTCTAGAATGAAAAAACTAGGTCATTAGATACTCACTAGAGTTTCTTTTTTATGGACTAGTTAAAAAAGAGCCTCCTTAGAGGCTCTTTTTAGTTACTATCATACCGCAATGTCATTTCATTATTTAACTTCAGTCCATTTAAAATTAAATTCTCCCCCAAAATCATTCGTCACAAGCCCTTTAATAGCCGATCGTTATAAGTATGAGCGTCCCGTTTGATAGAAAGGAGCTACTGCACCATCTTCTAACAAGATTTTTTCCGCTTGTATCATCGCTTCCCAACATGCTTTTTCATCACTAGATAAATCAGTTTTTCCCTTATGAATTAGTTTATCAATTACCTTTGTTTTCAGTGACCTCAATACTGTTTCCTAACTTCTCATCACCACGATAAGCAAACCTTGACAGCTGATAATAACTAGAATCTAAAACTTTATCATTTTCCTTCAAAACATCCCCACCACCAGATAATTTAATATATTCTAAATATAAAATAACATTAATGGAGGGATTTTGATTGAAAAAAAATGGTATAAGATTATTCATTATCCTTACACTTATCCTTTTAGGAGGATGCGGTATGAATAATAAAACAAATGAAGAAAAAGAAATAGTAGCAAAGGCAGAAGAGGTAACTATTAAATATTTTAAAGAAACAGAGGACTTAGATGTAACAATCACTGATCATAAATTTGGACAAAAAGATTTTCAAACTATCCTTATCTCAGGTTATGTAACAAATGACAAAAGTAAAAAGTTTACCGCTTCAGTCCAATACGCTAATGATTATCATATTGGTTCTATTTCAGCGTCTAATAATTTGAATTTTAAACACTAAATCTAATAGTTTCACGTCAACATAATTATTTAAGTTTTTTCTTTAATTCAAGAATGTTCTTTATAAGAAATAAAAAGCATCCCGCTATCAGAAAAAGCGAGTGCTTTTTTCACTAAAAACATTCCTTCTATCACGATATTTTATATAATCAAGATGCCATTATTGGAGGATAAATATGGATATTACAATCAAAAAAATTAGTTTTTTTCTATTCTTTATATTTATTTCAAGTATTTTAGGGGGATGTACGATAAATCAAAAAAATGATGAACAACAAATCGTTGAAAAGGCACAAGAAAGGACAATCCAATACTTCAAAGAAAAACAAGACTTAGATGTAGTAATCACTGATTATAGATTTGGTCCAAGTGATTTACAAGGTATCTTTATCTCCGGCTATATAAAAAATGATGAAAGTAAAACATTTAATATTACAATAGAATACGGTGGAGATGAATATACAATAGGTTCTATCTCTACAAGTGAAAATTTACATTTAAAATAATAAAGCAAAGGCACTCTTTTAAAGAGCCCTTTCTTTATCCCCCACCACACAATGTTCAGTGAATATAAAATTTATTGGAGAGGAATATAACGCACTATTAACGGAGTGATTATTCGTGAAAAAATATGCTATAAGATTATTCTTTATCTTTACACTTATCCTTTTAGGTGGATGTACGATAGATCAAAAGAATGAGGAACAACAAATAGTTAATAAAGCAACTGAAACTACAATCCAATATTTTAAAGAAAAAGAAAATTTAGAAGTGACTATTACGAATCATCGATTTCCTTCTAATGACATCGAAACTATTTTTATAACTGGTCATATCAAAGATGATACAAATAAGAAATTTACTACTTCAATTGATTATAAAGATGATTATAATATCGGTTCTATCTCTACCACTAATTTCAGCCTAAAACACTGAATAGACAATCTGAAATTTTCCTTTTAAACATTAATCATTAGAACAAAAAGACATCCTAAATGTGTGATTAGGATGTCTTTTTTATAAAACAAATCAATTCCTATTTAGATAAACCAAAAAAGTTTCATCTGTATTTTTATTATTTTCTTTCAAAACACTCCCTCCTTGTAAAAAATGATATATCCTAATAACTGAGACAACATCATTGGAGGGAGAAAATGATTATCAAATTCAAAAAAATTAGTTTTTATTTCCTTTTAATCTTAGTATTTGCTACTTTAGGAGGGTGTACAATAAATCCAAAAAATGATGAACAACAAATCATTAATAAAGCAACTGAAACAACCATTCAGTATTTCAAAAAAACAGAGGACTTAGATGTAACAATTACTGATCATGAATTTGGACCAAAAGACTTTCAAACTATCTCTATATCAGGCTATGTGACTAATGATACAACTAAAAAATTCACTGCTTCAGTTGAATACGCAAATAATTATCATATAGGCGCTATTTCAACTACCAAAAATTTAGAGCTTAAAAACTAATAATCCGGGCACTTTAGATTGCCTTTTCTTTATGCTTCACCACACAATGTCCAGTGAATATAAAATTTATTGAAGAGGAATATAACGCACTAGTAACGGGGTGATTATTCGTGAAAAAATATGCTATAAGATTATTCTTTATCTTTACATTTATCCTTTTAGGAGGATGTACTATAGATCAAAAGAATGAGGAACAACAAATAGTTAATAAGGCAACAGAAACTACAATTCAATATTTTAAAGAAAAAGAAAATCTAGACGTAGTGATTACTAAACATAAATTTGCCCCAAAGGACTTTCAAAGTGTTTGGATTTCAGGACATGTGAAAGATGATAAAAATAAAACATTCTCGGCAGCTGTTGAATTCGCTAATGATTATCACATCGGTTCCATTTCCACATCTGAAGGTTTTGATTTAAAACACTAAATCTAACGGTTTCACTTCAACATAACTATTTAAATTTGTTTTTTAATTCAGGAGTGTTCCTTATAAAAAATAAAAAGCATCCTAAATCACACATTTAGGATGCTTTCTTTTTAATTCCTATTTAACAATCGCATACGATAACAATTCATCGTCACTTCTCCGAGTCTTTGCAGTAATTGATAGTTCGCATATGCGCCGACTGGGGCACCGATTATTGGTACAAGCTGAAGCATTTTGGCTAAATCGATATAGTCTCGGTACTCTGTTTGGAACTTTTCCCAGTCCATATGATTTTCTTCTTCTGTATCCCACGTTTCAATTGCTTTCCATATTTCTTTTCTGTGGTCGTCACTGGAAAAGGCAAGCTGGAAAACGTGAAGGATAAAAAGGCGCTCTTCTTTATCGCTCGTATCAAATCCGTACAACGTTGCTGCATCGAATAAAAATTTAATTTTAATGCCGAGTAAAAGCGGAAAGTCAGCAAGGCCAAGGAGAATACCGCCTGCTCCCGTCCCTGCTCCTTCTGCCGCTGCTATTTTTTTGTACTCATCCATTTTTTTACGTACTTCATCGTCTCTTCTTTGCAATGACCAATTCGTCTCTTTTAATTTCGGCTTTATAAAGTTTGATCCAGCACTAATCGTTTGCACCATCATCCGAATCGTTTCCGTTAATACTTTTTGCACTTTCGCCGGAATAAGCTGTTGTACTTTCGTCTGCACTTTCTTAGAGAACCGTGTCATCATAGAAGAATCTTTCATGAATGTAGCTTTCCACTGCTCCAATTCTTTTATAACCTTCTCTTCATATGTAATCATAGGTTCATTCCCTTCAATTTAAACGCTCAATACGTTTCGCCCCGTATTGATAAACGAAACCGATACTAAATACTATGCTTGCGACTAATAAAATGCCCGTCATCATGAAATCTTTCGTCGCAAGGGCGAATATAACTGTAAATACAACGCTGCCAATAATAAGAATTGCATTTAATAAAGTAAGAAAATCTTTCTTCTTCTCTTCTCCCCCGACCGGGTACAAATCAAGCCAAATCTTCATGCGGTGATGCTTCCATAAAGTTAATAGCTGATAACCGATTAAGTATAGGAAAATAAAGCTTACGATAAATCTTCCATATAAAAATGGAATGAAGTAAAGAATAACTCCGCCAAGAGCAAGCAGGCGTACATACAAGCCGAAATAGTTACCAGATCGTAAAAACGTTCTCGTATATAAGTATAAATATGTACGCTTTTCACCAATCATCGAAAGGATGAAATCAAGCCATTTTCTACGTGCTACTCTTTCTTTTAATGCTGGTACATCAACGAACATGTTCGCGATGCGGTACAGCAGCATCATTTTCTTACCTTCTTCAGAAATTAAATATTCCCAGTTTAGCGGCTTTCCCTTCACCATTTGATGCAGTACTACGAGGTATAACACCATGAGAAGGACGATTCCGCCAATAAACATAACGGAAGTACGTTCTACAAGGAAATACACAAATAAGCCGTTTAAAATAAAACGAATGAACCAATCAGCTCTTTGTATATTTTGATCTGTTAAAAATGATTTTTCCCACGCGACGAATAAGTTCCACGCTTTTACAATGACAAACGCGAGTACAATCCATATGTAGGCCGCTCCTGTTTGCTTCATTTGCTGGAAGTATAACGGGGCAAGCGCTGCCGCAACGATTGCGATTATGTATAACTGAATCATAAACGTAAAGAGAAATGCCTTTGTGAAGTAAGGTTTTAACTTTTCTTCAACGGGCAGCAAGTAAACGAGATCCGCTTCTTTTAATAACGTTTGAATAGATCCGGCCGTTAATACAAGTCCAAGCAACACTGCCATAACGAGCGCCGCCGGAAACGAAGGGGTTAACGTTTGTAACCATTGCTGGTAATAATACGCTCCTGCGCCGATGATAAATACGAAAATAAATTTCAAATGATCGTTAAATACGTATTTACTATATGTACGAACTTCTTTTAGAAAGTGACGAAATCGTTCTTTCCATAATGCTGTGCTATTCATAATCTTCTTCCTTCGTTAATGCAATATAAATATCATCTAGCGTTGCACCTGGCATATTAAACTGTGATTGCAGTTCAGATAATGTTCCCATCGCTCTTACTTCACCTTGATGCAAAATAATGAACGAATCACAATAACGCTCTGCCGTCGCTAAAATATGTGTACTCATTAAAATACCTGCGCCACTCTTTTTCATTTGATCCATCATTTGAAGGAGTGATTGAATCGCTAACGGATCAAGTCCAACGAATGGTTCGTCCACAATGTAAAGAGATGGCTCCACTAAAAACGCACTCATAATCATTACTTTTTGTTTCATCCCTTTTGAGAAATGAGATGGAAACCACTTTAAACGATTTTTCATGCGAAATTCTTGTAATAGTTGTCCTACACGTTCTTCGTATTGTTTTTCATCGACACCGTACGCCATCGCTGTTAACTTCAAATGTTCTTCTAGCGTTAGCTCGTCATATAATACTGGTGTTTCTGGGATGAACGAAAAACTAGAACGGTACGCTGTCATATCATCACGAATTGTTTTCCCATTAATTGTGACAGTTCCTTTTTTCGGTTCCATTAAACCGATAATATGTTTAATCGTCGTACTTTTACCCGCTCCATTTAAACCGATTAAGCCGACAAGTTCACCTTTATTCACAGAGAACGAAACATCTTTTAGTACAGGTCGTTTCGTATATCCTCCTGTAACATTTTCTACACGCAATAACTCGCTCATACGACACCACTTTCTTCATTAGTATTCATTCTATATTCATCTTACCAAAAATAGCGCTGTACTACATAGTATCGATGCCCTCAAAAAAAATTTAAATTTGTTCGCATATATTTTTACGAAAGCGGACATCATAATTAAGGAAGAAGGAACACATTGAAAAAGCAACCACCAATTGATGAGTACAACAACATAGTGAAGTCATCATGAAATGGGGTGTCCATGTTGGACAAAGAAATTTACACATAACCAGATCATTTGTTTCATTTTAGAAACGGGGTGTCTCCGAAAGAGCATATACTGTTTTAAAAAATAAACAATTTCCCTTTATAAAGATTGCAATTCATTTCACTTGAAAATGGGGTGTCTACGGCAGAAACTTTAGCCGATTTACCGTGCATTTCTTAAATAAATGAGGTGTCTGCGAAACGTAAATTACGATAATGCTTTTTCAATCCCTCTTCAGAAAACAGGAAGCTGAGTCAGCTTCCTGTTTTTCGTGTTTGTTCTCTTATGTAATTATGGTAAAATACGGCTAAGGATATTCGAAAGGATGAGATCAATGAATCATACAGCGGACAATTGTATTTTTTGTAAAATTATTGACGGGCAAATCCCTTGCTCAAAAGTATACGAAGATGAACATGTGCTTGCATTTTTAGATATTAGTCAAGTAACAAAAGGACATACCCTTGTTATTCCAAAAGTTCACAAACAAGACATTTTTGCGTTAACGCCAGAAATCGCATCACACATTTTTTCTGTCGTTCCGAAAATCACAAATGCGATTAAAGCAGAGTTTAATCCAGTTGGCTTTAACCTACTTAACAATAACGGTGAAAAAGCTGGACAAACTGTGTTCCACTTCCACCTTCATTTAATTCCACGCTACGGTGAAAACGATGGTTTCGGTGCTGTTTGGAAATCACATCAAAATGAATACACAATGGAAAATTTACAAAACATCGCAAGTACAATTGCAAATAGTGTGGAATAGTGACACTATAATAAGAAGTAATACATAACAAGCCACTTTCCTAAAGTGATTACATATTGCACGGCTTGTTTCTCCATTCGAGATGCCGGGGAATGTGCACTAAACACTTTTCTTTCCCTTGTCTTAAAGATATGCATATTTTTTCACATCATGAATACGAACAAAAAATAAGGAGGTTTCCTTTTATGTCAAAAGCTAAATCCTTTATTACAGGTGTCATTTGCGGCGGAGCAGTTGCTGGACTAGCCGTTCTTTTCTCTACTCCTTCTTCTGGCAAAGCTATGCGCGGTAAGTTAAAAGAAAAAGGAAATGATATTAAAAAGACTTTAGCTGATATTACAGCTGATACAAAATTATTAAAACGTCAAATCGTTGAAACTGCTTCAGAAGGTAAAGAAGTGTTTCAAGAATTAAAAGACGATATGCAAGATACACTTTCGAACTGGAAGCAAGACATTTCTCAAAACAAACGACATATTGAGCAAGAGATTTTGGACATTCAAAAATCAATTGAGAAACTACAAGAAGCTGTTCCGGAAAAAGCGTAAACAAATTCCTGCTTAGTTTTTTGCATATAACAAATATTTTTTATATAAATTGACCTTAACACGGCATATCACACAGATATGCCGTGTTTTTATGCATTTACAATATATGTTATCACTTAACATGTATGGACAACGCATGTATTCACGACTCATAAAACGCTTCCATAGTTATGCATGATTTGTATAGAATGTCATTTTTCCAAAAAATTTTCACAATTCTCACAAAAAGACTTTATTAATTTTTATTTTACTGGCATAATAGATAGTAATGAAAAAGAATGTTAAAGTGGGTGAGTAAATGAAAAGTGGAGAAAAAGATTACTCGGTAAAAGAAGCGATGATTTTCAGCCAACGCATTGCTCAATTATCGAAAGCGTTATGGAAATGTGTAGAGAAAGATTGGCAACAGTGGATTAAGCCTTACGATTTAAACATTAATGAGCATCATATTTTATCAATCGCTTATCATTTAAAAGGGGCTTCTATTTCTGAGATTGCTAAGTTTGGAGTTATGCACGTATCAACGGCGTTTAACTTCTCGAAAAAACTGGAAGAACGCGGCTATCTTGTATTCTCGAAAAAAGAAGATGATAAACGAAATACGTACATTGAGATTACAGACAAAGGGGAAGAATTACTACTTCGCTTAATGGAGGAGTATGATCCTGAAAATAACTCTGTATTTAATGGGGCTCTTGCACTTCGTAATTTTTATGGTAAGTTCCCAGAAAATATCGAACTTATCGCTATCTTGCGTAACATTTACGGACAAGACTTCATCGATATTTTTGAGAAATCATTAGAGAATATTGAGGAGAATTTTACGGAATCCGATCAGAAGTTAGTTAAGAAGTAATCTATTTATTTTTTCGCAATCATGCTTAAGAATTCATTCATAAGCGGATTAAATAAACCTTGTTTTGCTAGCGCTTCCGCAGTTTCGTGTACTTCGAGCTGATGTGGAAGCGCTTTTTCAAATTGATCTAACAGCGCATCGAACAAAAGAAGCCCTTCTGCTTTTTCCACTACATATTGTTCGTTCAGTACTTCACAAAGTTTTAGTATACGTTCAATATCTTTTTTGCGAGCTTTTTTCTTTATGATCAAAGAATAAAATGGACACTTTTCTTCATCAATCATTTTAAATAGTAGGTCTACGTAGTATTCAGCTTGTTCTAATCTTCTAACAACGTCCATTTTCTCCCTCACTTTCTAACACAAAGTCTTCTATTTCTGAATTTTATAACACGAACAAAATATCGTATGATACAATATATAAAGTATATGTATTTTAGCCAAAAGGAGGTCTCGCCTCATGACACTTATAACAGTTGTTTTTGTCGCATTCGCACTTCTTGTTATATTTTACACGAATTTTATGACACATACACTGTGTGAACGAAAACAAATAGCTGCGAGCCGCCAACCCAGTGTCTTTCGGGTTATCAATGTATGTATAACAATTTTATTAATTTCTAGTTATATAGAAATTATATTTCATGGAAAGTGAGGAAGGAAGCCCCTTCCTCACTTTTTTCCTCTATAAGCAAATTATACCTACTATAACCAATAAAATAAACAGTACAAGTAATAAAATAAGTTGAGAATTCATCCCCATCCCCTCCTCTTTTCTGTATATGCGGCATGCGCCCAATATGGAACACCTTCAAAATCTGACACATACTGGTTAAATTTTCTTTATCAATATGAAATCGAGTCGAAATATGATATATTAAATTTTGTACATATTGCTTATACTATGAAATAAATGACACGCATCTTAACTTTATCCTAAAGCCTCGGTAAGCCCTGTTAAGCGCGCTTTACCAATACAAAAAGCAAAAGTATCAGTGAGACTTAATCGGGCTCTTATGAACTAAAATTCATTGGGTAGGATAAATTAAAAATACATAATAGTAGGAGTGTTTATCGAATGAAGAAAGCTATGCTTGCCTTAGCCGCAACAAGTGTAATCGCATTATCAGCATGTGGAACAGGATCATCATCAGACAAAATTGTTACATCTAAAGCTGGTGACATTACAAAAGAAGAATTCTACGAGCAAATGAAAACACAAGCTGGTAAACAAGTACTAAACAACATGGTTATGGAAAAAGTACTTATTAAAAACTACAAAGTTGACGACAAAGAAGTAGACAAAAAGTACGATGAAATGAAAAAACAATACGGTGATCAATTCGATACACTATTAAAACAACAAGGTATTAAAGAAGAAACTTTAAAAACTGGTGTGCGTGCTCAATTAGCGCAAGAAAAAGCTATCGAGAAAACAATCACTGATAAAGAATTAAAAGATAACTACAAGCCTGAAATTAAAGCAAGCCACATTCTTGTAAAAGATGAAGCGACTGCGAAAAAGGTTAAAGAAGAACTTGGACAAGGTAAATCTTTCGAAGAGTTAGCAAAACAATACTCTGAAGATACTGGTTCAAAAGAAAAAGGTGGCGACTTAGGATTCTTCAGCTCTGGTAAAATGGTTAAAGAATTCGAAGATGCTGCTTATAAACTGAAAAAAGATGAAGTAAGCGAGCCTGTAAAATCACAATTCGGTTACCACATCATTAAAGTAACAGACATTAAAGAACCAGAAAAATCTTTCGAACAATCTAAAGATGACATCAAAAAAGAAATCGTTCAGAAGAAAGCACAAGATGGCGAATTCATGAACGATCTTATGATGAAAGAAATCAAAAAAGCTGACGTAAAAGTTGACGATAAAGATTTAAAAGATCTTTTCAAAGAGCAAAAAGCTGACGCTAAAAAAGACGAAAAGAAATAATGAAGTGAAAAAAGCTTGGGCTTCGGCCCAAGCTTTTTTATTTTGCAATTTTTATCCTCCTATTTGCGAGAAACAGGATAAAGTGAAACTTTAATCAGTGGGGGTTTTCTTCATCCCCCACTGATTATTAGCCCTCACCAATCGAACTTTGATGTGGGGGTCTTACTGCCCATTAAAGCGGGATAAATGAATAAAGTTTGGTAAGAATATATCTAAAAAAGGTGTACGAAAATGAAGAAAATAATCTTCCTCCTCTTACTTATACTATTTTCTATTGAAACCGCCGAGAAAACCTCTGCTCATTCTACAAAATCAGTTAAAGATACATTAGAAGTCTCTGCGCATCAAGAATTATCAGTAAAACAAGCGATTGAGTTGGCATATCCCTCTGCACTTAAATGGAATAAACATGCTCAATTCTTACAGGCAGTTAATATAGACAAAGATAAACCCGAGAAGTCCATTGGGAGCAACGGTAAAAGAAAGTACTGGAATATTGATTTCGGAGTGCCAGATACGAACAAAATATTTTTAATCACAATCTTTGAAGGAAAAATTGTTGAAGCGCAAGATGTCACCCGAGATGGCGTTTCGCCTTATTCTAGAGAAGAGTTTATAAAGTTAGAAGATATTCACTACGATTCTCCCCATTTACTAAAAAAAGCATTAAAAATAGGTAATATCCATCCCGGTAAAGATTGGGCAAAAGGTTATAATTTCATGCTAAAAAAAGACACTAAGATGAACATTCCCCTAATGTTAGTAATAGGCTGGAATAAAGAACAGACAAAAATGAAAGCTGCTGGTTTTCATGTAACAACCGGAGAATATATTCCACCGCAAAATTGATTTTTTGTTCTCCCCTTTTAACTAATAGATGCTAAAAATCGAACTGAAACAGACTATAATCTACAACAAAAAACCTTGATTCCATCACACACGGAACCAAGGTTTATCTTATTATCATTGATTAAATGAAAAAACTATGTTAAATTAGTACAGAAACACGTTTTACAAAATACGAAGAACGTATTTATCCGTATCTTAATTGTACACCAAAACACATCTTCAGTCAACCTCTATTTTTCACTTTTAAAGGAGTGCTTACGTATGAACAAAAAACTTGATTTAGAGCAAAAACGATTGGATACCGTAATTGAAACGATTACGGAGCAAATTGATAAACTGGAAAACGAAACTGGCAGACGCCGAGCAGAAGTAATCCATATTCGTAAACACTTTTGGGATGACGTGAAAGTGAATACTGATACTTTTGATGATTATCTTGAAACAGTTATCAACTTAAGACAACAAGCTCAGTCACTAGCTGTCACACAAATTACCCATAAGCACACCTTTAATCGACTTGCCGCATTAAGACGCATGCATAAAGCACCTTACTTTGGGCGAATTGATTTCAGAGAAGAAGGAGAATCTGCTGCGGAGAAAATTTATATCGGCGTAGCTACACTTACTGATGCAAGTGGAGAAAACTTTCTTATATATGACTGGCGCGCACCCATTTCGAGTGTGTACTACGATTATCCACCAGGACCGGCTGAATACAGTACACCAGGCGGCGTAATCCACGGTAATGTGGAGAAAAAATTACAATACATTATTCAAAATGGCGAGATTGATTCTATGTTCGATACGAGCCTTACAATTGGTGATGAAATCTTGCAGCAAGCGCTCGGAAAAGGTACGAACAAACATATGCAAAGCATCGTTGCTACAATTCAGCGCGAGCAAAATGAAATTATTCGTCACGATGAAGGCCGACTCCTTATCGTGCAAGGAGCTGCTGGTAGTGGTAAAACGTCAGCTGCATTGCAACGAATCGCCTACTTACTATATAAATATCGCGAATGGTTAAAAGCTGATCAAATTATTCTCTTCTCCCCTAACTCTATGTTCAACAGCTACGTATCTAACGTATTGCCTGAACTCGGGGAAGAAAATATGCAGCAAGTGACATTCCAAGAATATTTAAACCATAGACTAAGCAAGTCATTTGATGTTGAAGATCCTTATGAACAATTAGAATATATGTTAACGGAAACGGATAGCCCTACCTATAAAACGAGAAATGCGAGCATTCGATTTAAAGCATCTACTCAATTTTTTGAGATGATTAGAACGTACAGACAATCTCTTGAATCTTCAGGCATGCTATTTAGAGGAATGAAATTTAGAGGAAAATTAATTGTTTCTGCTAAAGAAATTACAGAGCAATTTTATAATACAGATTCCTCCCTCCGCTTCCATAATCGAATTGAAAAGTTAACGGATTGGCTAAATAAACAAATAGATACAATTGAAAAAACAGAACTGAAAAAGCCTTGGGTAGAAGAAGAAATTGAATTACTTAGCAAAGATGAATACCAAAAGGCTTATAAATATTTACAGAAAAAAGGCGAGTTTGACAACAACTCCTTCCATGATTTTGAGAAAGAAACGAGAGTACTTGGACGTATGATTGTCCGTAAAAAATTGAAGCCACTTCGTAAAGGCGTTCAAACATTGCGTTTCATCAATTTCACAGGTATATATAAACAACTCTTCACAGATGCATCATGGGTTACTGGGGAAAAACCGAAAGAATGGGATGACATTTGCTCCTTAACAGTAAACATGCTTGATGAAGGAAAGCTATATTACGAGGATGCGACTCCATTTTTACTTTTAAAAGAATTAATTGAAGGCTTCCAAACGAATAGATCGATTAAACACGTACTCGTAGACGAAGCGCAAGATTATTCGCCGTTTCAATTTGAGTTTTTAAAACGTCTCTTCCCTGCTGCAAGAATGACTGTACTAGGAGACTTTAACCAAGCGATATTTGCCCATGCAAGTGAAGCAGTGAATTTCAATACACTTACTAGCTTATACGGACCAGATGAAACGAACGGCATCAACTTAACTCGTAGCTATCGCTCAACAAAACCAATTATTGAATTTACACATGCTCTCGTACCGGAAGGCAAGAACATTCACGCCTTTGAACGTGACGGCGAGAAACCTGCAGTGACGAAAGTATCGAATGACAGCGAACTGCACCAGCATATTACTGCCAAAGTTGCTGAACTACAAAAACAACAGCACAATACGATCGCAATTATATGTAAATCTGCAGCTGAAAGCGCCGCTGCCTACGAAGCACTTCGTCATATCGAGAATATTAAACTTGTGAAAAGTAACTCAGCTGAGTATGAACAAGGTATTGTCGTGATCCCTGCTTACTTAGCGAAAGGTATCGAATTTGATGCTGTTATTATTTACAATGCATCTAAAGATGTATACAGCGATGAGAGCGTTCGTAGATTGTTCTACACTGCTTGTACGCGCGCAATGCATGAACTGCAACTTTATAGCGTTGGCGAGGTTAGTCCTTTTATACTTGGGGCTGATTCGGAGAGTTTTGAACTTATTACACCTTGATAACAATCAAGGTGTTTCTTTTTTTGCAGGATTTACACCTTTAAAGTAGAATATATCATTTTAGAAAAAAGTTAAGGAGTGAAAAGATGAACCATTATTTTATTGCTATTTATGACGGCGTATTTCCTACCGAAAAATTACATACCATTTTACAGTCTAATCCTACTTTTACCGACCTAAACGTCCGTCCTCTCGAAATCTCATCACCAAGACCTTTCACATTATTAGTTGGCGAAGAACACGATACACTCACAACTGGACTTACAGATACATACCATCTACTAACGAAAGAGTTACAAAAACTAGAAGAACAAGAAAAGTATTATTACGTATACGATTATAAAATCAGGAAGACTATCGATAACCCTAGCGAAAAATGTTTTCCATTAGCCGCAATCCATATAAATGTTACGAAATTCCATAAAATGATTCAAACAGTAAAAGACTTAAAACGCCCAGTATTTGCAGGTTATCACATCACTTCTCATGATGCAGACATACTTACACTTGATGTACTTCTATCTTCACCTTTACTAGATCCTAACACTTCCGAAAAAGACGCGGAAGAATACGCCTATTTACAACAACTAACTGAATCGATATCTCGTTCTGAATTATGTATTTCTGTTAAAGAGAGTACACTTATTTAAACACGAAAAGAAGGTTATTTATCATAACCCTCTTCTACTATCTATTTACGTTTGTACTTGATCATAATAATGAATTCTTTTATATACAACTTATATAAGTATTAAGGTGTTTTTCTCGTTCTAAATGAAAGATCTTTACGTCGATATACACTCAGCACGATCCCCATTATAAGCGTATGAAATACAGTCGGCGTTAATCCGTAACTAATAAAAGGTAAGGATATCGCAGCAAGCGGCAATAATCCTAGTATCATTCCAACATTATAAATGAACTGGAATACAAAAAGGGTCATTCCACCAACGAGCAGCAATTTACCATACCGATCATTTATTTTATAAGATATGACCACTAACCTTACTACGAAAAGGGAAAGGATTAAGACAAGAATCAGTGCTAGCACATATCCATAATAATAAGTCAAACTTGCAAATACAAAATCAGTATCTGGATTAGGGATGCGCTTTACATCTCCATGTGTACCAAACCAACCTGCTGACGACATTACCTCTTTTAAACGTATATACATAAAGCCTGCGCCCTGTGCATCACGCTCTGGATTCAAATACCCTAAAAATCTATCCAAATGATATCCTTTTACTGAGGACCAGGAAAAAGACGCCCTTATAACCAATAAACAGATTGGTACAATTGTAATAATTAATGCCGTTTTCTTTCCTAACTTACTCCACCAAAGCATAACAAATACCATCACAATATAAATAAACATTGTTGAAAGAGCTGATCCAATTAAGAATAAATACAAAGAAAATAAATACAAAATTACAAGGTACCTAACTTTCAATCTACTATTATTGAAAAAAGAAGCCCAAGCTAAAAAGAAGAAAGGTATCGCCATTAAGCGACTAATTGCAATGGGACCAATTTTTATTAACGGTTCTCCAGCCACCCTAACGCTCGGAAAACAATTTAATATTAACAAGATAAGTATACCAATTGTATAAAACAGCCACCCGAATCTCTCTAGCTTCCGGTAATCAAGTAGCATCATCACTACAACTGTTGCAATACCGAGAATAACAGATATCACCTTACTCATTAGTAAGTCATTCATATATCCAAAAGAGATTATTGGTAAAAACCCTAACCCCATAGCCGCCACTAATAAAATCAGTAAGAACCAATCCACCTTTGGCTTATGCAGTTTGTTAAGTTCTTGCCCTAGTTTAACCGGACTTCCCATTTGTTCCACCGCTTTATTTTCAGCAACTTCCTCACTTAAACCTTTTTCTATCCATGTGTTCTTTGCCTGTTTTAAGTGAAACTCTAGTTCAGTTGCTACAAAGCTCTTTGCTTCTTTTGATTTAATATAATTCGTAACTTCGCTTACAAAACGCTCTCCTTTTTTATTCAATTTCGCCTCACTCCTGTACTAAGCCTTTTAATATAAATTGTACTTTCGTAGCATTTTTTTCTGCCTTTCGCAGCATCTTTCTTCCTTTATCATTTAGTTGATAATATTTCGCTCCAGAATGATCCCAGCTAGATTGGATAAAACGATTCTGTTCTAGACGATGTAATAAAGTGTATAGAGATCCTTCATCACCTTCGAATTTTTGAATCCCTCTCCCGCGCAACAGTTGCATCAATTCATAACCTGTTTTTTCATTCATAAGAAGTTGCAACACTGCTAAAAGGATATCCTCTTCCTTTTCGGACGATTGATTGATTTTTTCGCGCACCCGCTTTCGGTGTTGATCAGAAAAACTCAAATGTTTAAACGTTGTATTCTCCATTGATTTTCGCAGGCCTTTTAATCGATCTTCCATTTGATTATTCCTCCAATCCTTTCTTCAAAAGCTCCTTCGCTTTTTTCAGTCTCGTTTTTATTGTGTTTTCTTTCACGTCTATTACAATAGCAATTTCTTTAATTGGTAGTTCTTCATAATAAAATAGATAAATGACTTCTCGATATTTTATCGGTAACTTCATTACTGCTGAAGCGAGCTCACGGTCCTCCGCATTTTGCATAACAGTTTGTTCGACACTATCATTTTGAATCCCCATATAAGCAGATTCATCCCCTGTCACGATCACCTTTTTGTTATACCAACTTTTTATATGGTCCTTACATTGATTAATCGCAATTCTCCATAACCACGTTTTCACATTCGACTTCCCTTTGTATGTATGAAAAGATTTATAACATTTCACAAATATATCTTGCGTTACATCCTCAGCAACCTCTTTATTATTCACATATGAATACACAAGCTGCAAGACTTCTTGTCCATACTTGTTCATGATTTCATCGATAAGGAGTTCCTTATCTTCTATTTCAAACGCTTCTACCGTTAATTCATCCACATCATTTCCTCCTTCCCATATATTAGACGACGCAACCTATGGAAAAGTTTTATACATTCATAAAAAAATACGGATGGCAATAACATTTTTTATAAATCACTTCCTAAGCAAATTACATATAATAAACCGAATAATCGTTACAATACATTCACTTAAAGAGCGCCTCTCTCCCAAGGCGCTTTTTAAGTTTGTAATAAGGGTTTTACGTTAATTTTCTATCGTCAAGATTCCCCTCATCGCTAAATGAAAAAAAGAACCCATTTAGTCGAGTCCTCCTTCTTTCTAACACTCACTTACAGAATCTAATATTTCATGGCTCGATAATATCGAAACCAATACATTCTTCATACAAGTGTAGTATTTGAAGTTCTATACATAACGCAGCTGTTTGTTCTTGTTGATCTATTGCTTTTTCTAGTTCTGCCGTGTATTTCATTTGAATGTTGTTATCAGTATCCTTATTTTTTTTAGTTATGTTTATTTAACAAGAAATAAAATTGTATATGAAAAACCAACCATTTAAAACTAGGGCTTTTCATCCATATGTCTTGTTCCCTATTTTAAAACATAATACAATTGAAATGTAACTTAATAAGCTATAACTAGTAGGTGTGATAATCATCTCTTCCATTTTGAAAAAAGGGGGGAGGTGATAAAATGATCGCGATGTTTGTAATTAAATTAGTGTATGGTATCCTAACCGGAGCTGGCGTTGTCATCGGTAGAAGATACGTCGGTCCGTGGCTAATTTCTGTATACAAAAAAGCGAGAACCACCCTGCTTTGAACTGGACCCGAAAAGTTAGACATATATTTAAGCAGCTAATAAGGATTGAATTCTGTATTTTACAGGAGGCAATCCTTTTAATTTTGCCTTAATCCTTTTATTATTGTAATAATAAATATAATTCTCTAGTTCTTCCCTAAAGTGTTCCATACTTTCAAAATCTTTAAGATAAAGTAATTCAGATTTTAATAAGCCAAAGAAATTTTCAATGACTGCATTATCTAAGCAATTTCCCTTACGGGACATACTTTGAGTTATATTATTTTCTCTTAAAATATATTGATATCTATCCATTTGATAGTGCCAACCTTGATCTGAATGAAGGATAGGAGTATCTTCTTTATCCAAGCATTTTAAAGCCTTATCTAACATCCTTTCGACTAGAAGGAATGTAGGGCGTTTCTCAATATTATAGGAAATAATCTCACCATTAAACAAGTCTAGAATAGGAGATAGGTAGAGTTTTTCACCAAACAAATGAACTTCAGTAACATCTGTAACCCACTTTTCATTAGGCTTAGAGGCCTTGAAATCACGCTTCAAGACATTTGGCGCTACCTTCCCAACCTTCCCGCGATAAGAGCGGTATTTAGTGATTCTTACCAACGATTTTAACCCTAATTGATTCATTAAGCGA
>NZ_BPLI01000076.1:0-60222 GCF_019656175.1 Bacillus sp. BML-BC051 | reverse complement strand
TAGAAAGAATAACGCTTTTTTATACCAGAGGATAGTGAAAACTTCGTGTTTTTCTTACAAATATCGTGAATTTATTTAGAATTCGCAGTTTTCTTTTATTTTCGTAAGGACTGAATTGGATATATATGCTAATATGAGAAAGGAATTGTAAAGGAACCTGGAAAAATGGAGGGAATTATGAAAACTTTCATATATATGGTGAGACATGGGGATTCTCCGAAATCTGGAAAAGAAAAAACAAGAGGATTAACTGAAAAAGGAAAGTTAGATGTGCAACGAATAACAGATGTATTACAAGGTGAGGGAATTGACATTGTTATCTCAAGTCCATACAATCGTTCAATTCTAACTGTTCAGCAGTTAGCGAAGCAAATAGGACAAGAAGTTTTAGTATTTGAAGACTTAAAAGAGAGAATTTTTATTGCTGAAGAGGAACGAATGTCAGATAAAGAATTATTCCCTTTGATAACAAAGTCATTTTTAGAACCCGATTTTGCTTTAACGGGGGGAGAGTCTAATGTCGACTGTCAGAAACGTGCTATAAAAGTCTTAAAGGAATTATTAAACACCTATCGAGGACAGAAAGTAGTATTAGGAACCCATGGAGCTGTTATGACTTTGATGATGGGGTATTATGATAGTAAGTATGGTTTGAATTTTTTACTACAGACATCAAAACCAGATATATACAGAATGGAATTTAATGGACAGGAATTGGTGGAGATTAAAAGATTGTGGGAAATTGAATTAATTCATCCATAGTTTTTCCTAGTGACGTGTATTATAAATAATAGGGTTACTGCGGTAACTCTTTTTCTTATGGAACAAACGGGGGATTGAGTTCAATAATCTAAAAAATTCGCGTTTTGTTCTTGCTAGCCTGAGATGAAATGGGAGGGAATGTTTTTGGGTAGGATACTTTTAAAATTATTTTTTAAATTAATCCTATTTTTGTTCTTATGTGGTACTGTTGTTTTTTCTATATTTCAGATTATGTTTGTCTGGAGTGTTTCGACAGGATTAGGGAGGGATGATATAGTCGGATTTTCTGATAATAAGTATGTAATTGGTCGTCCACCTGTTAGCTATAATTTGTATAAAAAAGATAGTGGGGAAACTATATTAGATAATGTTATTGGTTATAAAAAGGGAAAAAATAAAAGCTATGTTCGGAATGAAATTGAATTTGCAGTGATAAATGAAATAAAAGGTAGCTATGAACTGTATAAAATAGAAAATGCTTCAGAAAAGGATATAGAACAGCTGAAAGAAATAAAGAAATTAGAATAAAAGAGACTATCTGAAAGGTGAAAATGTCCATCAAACTAACAAATAAAAATACCGTTTTTTTACACTTGACGGTAATTAATATTTTTAAGTTGATGGGCATGGGGCGTCAACTAGATCGACTATTATTTATTCTGTAATGCTATTAATGAATATAAATACCTATATTTTAAATAATGCTTAATTGTATTACATAAATTCAACGAAGGAGTTTTTATATTGTTATAATTGGCGTCTTTATAATTAAATATTCAAAATGAATAGAAGGAGTCTAACATAACTATACAGAATATTTAGATAATAAGGAGGTGTCGAATTTTGAGTGAAATTGAATTAAAAAGGAATGTAATTAAGACAGGGAGTGAGAAGGGGATTATTCTTCGGTTTATACTCGCTAGTCTAGTTGGGGTGTTTATGTTTTTCGTACCAGTTACGATAAACGGTGCTTCGTCCATTATGATTGATCATATCGTATCATGGATTAGGACTTCGGTTCCGGGCGTAGTACCTTATTACGCGCTACTCGTTATGATAATGGGTGCGATTTATCCGTTTTATACGAAAAAGTGGAATGCATCTATCGTAGACATTTGTTTTTCGATTTTAAAAGTAGTTGGTGTTGTCTTTGGTGTATTATATTGTTTGAAAGTAGGGCCAGCTTGGTTCTTTGCACCAGATGTAGGGCCGTTTTTGTATGAAAAACTAGTCATATCGGTAAGTTTACTCGTGCCAATTGGTTCGGCTTTTTTAGCATTATTGGTCGGGTATGGATTACTTGAATTTATCGGTACGTTTTGCCGTCCCATTATGAGACCGTTATGGAAAACACCAGGCCGGTCAGCAATCGATGCGGTTGCTTCCTTTGTGGGGAGTTATTCACTCGCTTTATTAATTACAAATCGAGTGTATAAAGAAGGAAAGTATACGACAAAAGAAGCAGCGATTATCGCTACAGGCTTTTCTACAGTATCCGCAACATTTATGATTATTATCGCAAAAACATTAGACATTATGCATTTATGGAATGTTTATTTTTGGACTACTCTTGTTGTAACATTCATCGTGACCGCTATCACCGTAAGAATCCCGCCACTTAGTAGAAAACCAGATACATACATAACGGAAGAAGGGTTTCCAGAGCCTGTTTATAAGGAGAAAATGTTAGAACGTGCTTGGGAAGATGCATTAGAAGTATCGAAATCTGCACCGAGTATTATGAAAAATATCGCAGTGAACTTAAAAGACGGATTTATCATGACGATGGGAATTTTGCCATCTATTATGTCAGTAGGATTAATTGGTATCGTCTTAGCGAAATTCACGCCAATATTTGATTGGATCAGCTATATTTTTTATCCTTTTACATGGCTATTACAATTACCAGAAGCAGAACTAGCTGCTAAAGCGGCATCCGTTGGTATCGCAGAAATGTTTTTACCTTCTCTTTTAGTTGTAAGTGCGCCACTTGTGACAAAGTTTGTCATTGCGGTTGTTTCGGTATCATCTATATTGTTCTTCTCAGCTTCTATTCCTTGTATTTTATCGACAGACATTCCGTTAAAAGTATCGGAACTTATTATTCTCTATGTGCAAAGAACGATATTGACGTTACTTATTATTACACCGATTGCTTATTTGTTGCTTTAAAGTTTTGAAAAGATAAAGCTATAACAAAAGAAGCCTTTTTACAGAAGGCTTCTTTTGTTTGTAAGCAGGATATTCCCACATCACTATCAAGCTAAGAAAATCAAATATCCTAAAACATGAAAATGTACTATTTTCTGTTTTTGGGATGCTTTTATTTATTTTTTGAATATGACGTCATGCTTCTTAAGAAGATTCCTAGTCCTGCAAAAAAGAATCCTAAGCATAATAAGCTGCCTGGCGTTCCCCAAGTAATTTGATCTAGCATTTTTATCCCCTCCCATTCATCATTATATAGTGTTTATTGGTAATTATCAAAATTTTCCTTTTTAAAGGTTATTGATGAGCCGTTCCACCTTATACGAGAAGAATATATTTGAAAAGGAATTCTTTTTCAAATATCTTATTATTCTTATAAAACGTTACTATATCTTATGATATAGTAACAACAAAGGGGGGCTTTCAAATGGAAATCATTCACGAAAGAGCAAAGTTACGGATAATAGATAGTGATGATGTCGAAAGTTTGTTTTCGATTGTAGAAGGAAATCGTGATATTTGGGCGTATTTAATCTCTAAAATGGATAGTGTTCAAGATATGCAGCAATACGTTCAAAAAGCGATACAAGGTTATGGAAAGGGTACTCAAATCCCTTTCGTTGTAGTGAATCAACAGACGAATAAGATTGTAGGAAGTACACGTCTATATAAAATTTCAGTAGAAGATAAAACAGTCGAGTTAGGACAAACGTGGTATCATCCAAGTGTGCAACGTACGAGTATCAATACAGAGTGTAAGTATATGCTTCTCCAGTATGCTTTTGAAAAACTGCGTATGCTGAGGGTACAAATTAAGACGGATGCAAGAAACGAAAATGCACAACGAGCAATTGAAAGGTTAGGTGCAGTTAAAGAAGGTGTGCTTAGAAATGAAAGAAAATTGCCAAGTGGACATGTGAGAGATGCGGTTGTGTACAGCATTATCGCGAATGAATGGCCAGTTGTGAAAGCACGTTTATTAGAAAATTTAGAGTTGTATAAAGAAAAGTTATAATTCGTGTTTTGAAAGGTATATTGTTCGTGATGTATGAAAAATATACCTTTTTTCTTACAAAATGCTACTTTATTTTAATTCCTTTTGTTTCATCGTTCCCTTCTGAGAAAAAATTCGTTACAATGTAGTTGTATGGTAATAAACTTATGAATTTAAAACATGTAATGAAAACCGCAAATAAAAATGAATTGATAATCCTCAATTTTAAATGAAAACCCTTTTATACATAAATAACAAGTAAAGTTCCTTCTTTTAAATAAACTCAAACAAAACGATTTGATATAAATGTTTTTTTATAGAAGTATGGATGATGTACGGAGGCAATTACAAATGAAAGAAAATAAGAAGAGTAAGAAAAGACGAATCTTTCAAGTATTTTTACTAATGATTTGTTCTGCCATTTTATATGTAAGTTATGCAGCTTACGATATTTGGAGCTATCGTTTTAAAACAAATGATGGTGTGAAAACGGATGCTGGTATCGTACTAGGAGCGGCTTCTTGGAACGGAAAACCATCCCCTGTATTTAAAGAAAGAATTAATCATGCGATTTCTTTATATAAGAACGGAAATATTAAAAAGATTATTTTTACAGGTGGTACAAAGTTCGAGGCAGAACTTGAGGAAGCGCGTACTGCAAGAGTATATGCAATGAAACAAGGTGTAAAAGACGAAGATATTTTAATTGAAACAAAATCCCTTTTCACTGAAGAAAACTTAAAGAATGCGAAGGAAGTTGGAATAGAGAACGGAATACGCACATACACGATTGTAAGTGATCCACTTCATATGAAACGCGCAATGAGAATCGCAAAACATATTAATATTGAAGCGTATGCTTCACCAACGCCGACATCAGCATATAAAACGTTAGACACAGAAATACCATTCTTCTTTAAAGAATTATTCTCGTACATTGGATATGTAACCTCCTTGCCATTAAAGGCATTGAAGGGAGACTAATATAAGAAAAGAACCTATCTTAAAATAGGAACTTTTCTTATTGGTCAAAAACATTGTATTTTTATCGGAATAGTGAAACAATAGAGAGGTAGCTTCATATAATCATAATGAAAAAGTGAGCGGTTGATGAATCGAACATAAAGGAGATTATAGTATGGCACTCTCATTTGTTGAAACAGAAGAACAATCTTTCATTATTGAAAAAATAAATAAATTGATTCCGAAGTTCATGGAAAGGGAGCATCAACTAAGTGAATTAGGATCATTTCCGTATGAAAATATAAGTGATTTGAAAGATATCGGATATACGAAATTAACGTTACCGAAAGAATTTGGTGGTAGTGCGATTTCTTTATATGACTTCGTTTTATTTCAAGAGAAAATCGCGGAAGGCTGTGGGGCCACGGCATTATCGATTGGCTGGCACCTTGGTATTGTGAAAGAATTAGCGGAAAATCGCTCTTGGAATGATGAGATGTTCAAATGGTTTTGCGAAGAAGTGCGTAACGGTGCACTCTTTAACCGGGCAGCAACAGAGCCAAAAACAGGGAGTCCGACGCGTGGCGGTAAGCCAGAAACGATAGCGGTTCAACAAGGCGAGAAGTGGGTTATAAATGGAAGAAAAACTTTTACAACGATGGCGCCAATACTTGATTATTTTATTATTTCAGCAAGTATTGAAGGCCGAGAAGAAGTTGGTGAGTTTGTCATTCCAAGAAATACGCTCGGTGTATCCATTGAAGAAACGTGGGATAGCGTTGCGATGCGAGGGACTGCTAGTCATGACCTTGTCTTACAAAATGTAGAGATAGAAAGTCGCTTTTTTACGAATGTATTGGGCGGGAAAGTAAAACAAAAGGGTATTGGCTGGTTGCTACATATACCAGCATGTTATTTAGGAATTGCACAAGCAGCAAGAAATTATGCAGTTCAGTTTGCGGGATCATACAAGCCAAATAGTTTAAATCATTCTATTAGTTTATTGCCGAATGTTAGAAGATTAGTTGGAGAATTAGAACTTGAGCTTATGCAAGCTCGCGTCTTTTTATATCAAATTGCGAAACAGTACGATGAGGCAGAGGATAAACTATCATTGCAAGCCGAACTAGCGGCAGTGAAATATGCTGTAACAAATGCGTCAATATCTATTGTAGATAAAGCAATGCGCATCGTAGGAGCAAAAAGTTTATCAGAAAAAAATCCGCTTCACCGGTACTATTTAAATGTCAGAGCAGGATTGCACAATCCGCCGATGGATGATGCAACATTATCTATATTAGCGGATGCGGCGTTTCGGTCGTGATGTTTTAGGGATGGGTCTTATGAACTTAAATGTTATTGTTTATGGCCGATATAGTTGTTTTGAGAGCACGTGTTTGATTAGTAATCGAACACGTGCTTTTTATTTGTTTGCCATCCTAAATGCATTCTTTAGCGAAATGCCCCTTATTTTCATACAATGACTTTTTTAATTTCCGACAATAAGGTGATTGACCGCTTAAACGAATGGATCAAAGGATAGAATGACAAATCGGTCAATTTTGTGAATAGAACCTTTATGATTTGCTTGATTCGTTATGTTAATTTCATAATTCCGACTAAAGTGATAGAATCAACTAAATGTTAGTAATTCTATAGACGCTTATTATTACAACTGCCAGTAGTGGCCTAGTATAATTTATAAAACCAGATGCATTTATTGCATCTGGTTTCTTATTTCAGCAACAATAAGTTTCAATTGAAAAATACATACAATAAAGGAGGAGCAGTCATTTCCGCTCCTCCTTTATTAATCCATTTTTCTAGCGGATTATAGGTATTACATTTTGTGATTGTTTGAAAACTGTAAGAAATTATCTTCTTGTTTTGGAGAAATAACAGTTTTAAGGAAAAATAATGGATAGATAAGCAAATATCCATTAAATATCCACCAAGTGACATCGAAATCATTGCTATAAACCCAAAATGCGATGGCTTGTAAACCTGAACAAAATGTTAAAATCAGCGATATTAAAGCAATGTAACTCCAAGATGGACGTTTTTTGTTATATAAATATATGCTGGTAAGGCCAGTGATAGAGATAAATATATCCAGAGGGAAAAAGGACCAATTCCATGCCACGATGATTGGATTATCATAATCCTTAAATGCCCAACTTTCGGGGATAAGGTGGAACATAGTTACCAGCCAATAAATAATAAATCCAATATCAGTTACAAAGAAAAACGGTTTTAAATATCTCATTCTTTCCTCCTAAAAAATTAGTTTTTATTATGCCTTAATAATGATGTGAATTATATAATCTTGTTTACCTTAGGAATCCGGAGTAATAAAACACTAATTCCAAGTGATAAAGCAAACGTCAAACTTGTAACATAAATCGTTTTCAAAATAATATTCATTTCAAGCGTACTAGACATAAGTTGTAACGCAACAATAATAGGTCCCTGAATTATATATATAGAATAACTAGAACGGCTAATTGTACTAAGTAGAGGAGTAGTAAAGTTAAATTTCTTCTTAAACAGAACTAGCAGCTTTAATATTATGCCTACAAAAGTAAATGGTTCCCAAAAAGAATAATACAGTGATTCTAGAGTAACCCCACCGTAGAAGTTATCTACGTTCCCTTCATTAAAGAGGAATACAATAGGCATTGTTATGAAAGAAACTATTGAAATTCTAAAATAGACCGATGCCGTTCTTTCACTTATTTGATTCAGCCAACTATTCCTGTATGCAATGACTCCAAGTAAAAATAATGCTATGTATTGAGGGAAATACCCAAGTGTGAAGTCATGTATGTATAATCGATCAGTCGGAAAGAGTAATCGAACAATAAAGTTACAGATACCCATAAATAAAATGAAACAGAATATTTTATTTATGCCGGGGAAACTAATCTGCGGCATTTTTATTGTCGTAGTCTTTCTGATAATTGCATATGCCACAGTAAAGTAGAATAACGCCATTACAAACCATAAATTATAAAATCCTAGTGATGAGAGATAACTTTGTTTTTTTACAAGATTGATACTTATGGGATTTAGCACAAAGAAGTAAACAAAAGCAGGGATAAGTAGTTTAGGAACTCTATCTCTCAAAAATTTTGAAAAGCCTTTATTGTCATAAGACCTTGGTGAGAAATATGCTGCGATAAAAAAGAAGAGACCCATAAAAAAGCTTTGGCATAGCGCATTTATTAGAGTAAGTATCGATATGGAGATGGCATCATCCGATGGCTCTATATAATACCATCCTCCAGCTCCACCATAGGCGCTACTTGTATGAAACAAGACAACTAAAACAGCAAGAAAAGCTTTCAAGTTGTTTATATAATGGAGTTTTCCATTGCTCATTTACTTATCTTCCGCCTTTCATACACCGCTACCTTTAGATGCTATACCTGCAACAAATGTATGACTTAATTTAAATTCATTGCCCTGTTGAATAAAAACATTAATTTGGTCAGTGATTTTTTGTAAAATCTCTTCTTCTTTATCTCTATCAAGTACATCTAAAAAGCCAGCTGCGGCACCAGAACGGAAAACCCATTCCATGGCTTCCTCAGCAGTTTCACAAGGTAGAATTTGCTCTCCTTCCCAGCGATCAATTGTATTTAAGTTACCTTTAGTAAACCATTTTTGAAGAACAAGAGAATCTATTGGCAAATTTATACTAATATAACGTTGCAAATATTCTGGATGATTATTAAGAACTTGATCAAACGCCTTCATCAGAATTTCCTCAGAATCACATCTTGTTTCTATAATTCCAACTTGGCCATTAGGCTTCAGAACTCGATGAATCTCTTTAAGAAAGATAGTTGGATTCGTGTAGCAAATAGCCCAACCGCACACCACTGTATCTATACTTGAACTAGGTATTTGTTTTAAAAATTCCACCATATCACCTTGGTGCATATTTACTTCTAGTCCAGAATATTTAGATATCTTATCTCGTGCAACATTTAGCATTCCAGCAGATTGATCGACAGTGGAAATAGTCCCTATACCATTTAGTCGATTAGCTACTTCCTCAGTAATAAAACCTGTTCCACATGCCAGTTCCAATACGTGTTGCCCAGGTTGTATATCCATTTTATTTAGTAAATCTAGTGAATGTTGTCCCATTATACTAGAAAAGAAAGAATCATAATCATCACTAGCTTTATCGTAATCTTTGGAGCTATCTGCATATTGATTTGAAACTTTAAACCAAGCAACCTTTGCTGCTAATTTTACTTTGTTTAACATGAAATTCCCTCCGTAAATAGTTGATTAGTGTTTAAAACTGTTTGGTACTAACGACACTAGGATTACTTAATGATATGACATTTGTAAATAAACGGAAATTAAATTCCAGAATTTATGCTATCACTGTGAGGAAATTTCGTCAAGTTGGATTTATTTAACTAAAAAGTTTACTAATATTTCACGAAAAATAGATTGCAAGATTAACAATTACACTAATTAGATGTATTCAACACGTATCACTGTGGGTAATATTACATTTTTCTAATTAGTAAACTAGAAGTAATTGACAGATAATACCATGTTGTCATATCATAATTTTCAGACGAGTCAAAAACGTCGATTATTTCCGAAAAATAAATGGAAAGGAGGATAATTCTGAGTGACAAAGTTTCAAAGGCTGAAAAAAAATCCACTAACTGGTTTGCTTGTAATCGCTATGGCGGTATTTATAGATATGCTTTTATATAGTTTAGTGGTTCCTATCGTCCCGTTATACGTTTCTAAATTTGGAGCTTCGCAGACTACTGTTGGAATTTTGATAAGTTGTTATGCTTTCACTTTTATATTTTTTACCCCGATTTTAGGAGTTGTTTCTGACAAGTTCGGGAGACGAGGTTCTATGCTATGGGGAATGGTAGTACTAATAGCAAGTACTTTAATGTTCGCCTTTGCAAATAACATGTACATACTGATTCTCGCAAGGTTATTACAGGGAATTGCTGCTGCTGCCACATGGACGGCTGGTTTAGCCCTTATTACTGATTTATATCCAGCTAATAAAAGAGGGAAGGCTTTAGGTACCGTAATAACTTTCATGTCTGCTGGAACGCTTTTAGGCGCACCTGTTGGTGGATTGTTATATGAATGGGGAGGCTATCAATTACCTTTTCTACTTGCAGCAGGTATTGCTTTACTAGATGGTTTAGCAAGGATGTTTTTACTAGAAGATCCACCAAAAGATAAAGAAACAAGTAGTGTAGACATCGCGAAAATATTTAAGGACTTTGAAGTGTTAAAAATATTTGGTGTTGTTTTACTTGGGTCTTCAGCAATCAGTATCCTTGAACCAACCTTACCTATTTATCTCATGGAAAATCTAGGCGCAAGTACAGTACATATAGGTTTTCTGTTTGGGATTACAACTCTTGCATATGGGTTAGCAAGCCCAATAGCTGGTTGGCTATCAGATAAAAGTGGGACATTCCATATTATGATGATAGGTTTACTCATTTTGGCTGTATGCTTACCTTTCGTAACAATCCCTAACACTTTGGTATTAGAAGGGGTTGTACTATTCTTTTTAGGGGCAGCGGCTGGTTTGGTTTTAACACCTACATTACCGGAACTAGCAAATTCCGTTGACCGCCTAGGTGGAGGAGCATATGCTACTGCCTTTGCCGTATTTAATGTTGCGTATTCAGTCGGAATGATGATTGGTCCAATATTCGGTGGCTTCTTTGCAGACATGTTTAATGTATCAATCGCCCTTTATATTTTAAGTGCCTTTTTGGTCTGTTACAGCATCTCGCTAAGAATAATGAAGAGTAAACCCAAAAAGACCGAACATAAAAATTCTTTATAATAAAGTAGCCTGTTAACTTAGTTTTTTAATCTCTTTTTAGAGAAAATGGAAAAAGCAATTAAAAAATGTAGGTTAGCAGGCATAAATGGAGGATAACAATGGACATATTTAAAAAGTGTTATGATTACGATTTCATAAAAGGATTACGAGCAAATGATATGTATCCTTATTTTCAAAATATACAAGATAAATTCGGGACAGAGATAGTTGTGAATTCCAATAAGTTATTGATGGTGGGTTCTAATGATTATTTAGGATTATCTAACGATCCCCGCTTAATAGAGGCAGCCGTGGAAGCAGCTACAAGATACGGTACTTCTTCATCTGGTTCTAGGCTTTTAAACGGAACTTTATCTATTCATGAAGAATTAGAGTCACGTCTAGCAAAATTTTTAAAAAGAGATAGAGCATTGGTGTTTTCAACAGGATTTCAGACGAATTTAGGAGCAATTGCCCCTCTGCTAGGACGAAACGATTACGCAATTATAGACCGAACAGTTCATGCTTCTATTGTGGACGGTATACGTCTAGGTTATGGAAAAATGAAACGCTTCCGTCATAATGATATGGAAGACCTTGAAAGACAACTTAAAAGTTGTCCTGAAAACGCAGGTAAACTAATTATCGTTGATGGGGTATTCAGTATGGAAGGTGACCTTGCAAAGCTCAAGGAAATCGTACAATTGAAAAAGAAATATGGTGCACGTTTATTAGTGGATGATGCGCATGGTATCGGAGTACTTGGTGAAAATGGCCGTGGTACATGTGAGCATTTCGGTGTTGAATCTGATATTGACCTTATCACTGGTACATTCAGTAAATCTTTTGGTAGTTTAGGAGGATTTGTTGTTGGAGATGCTGACATTATTGATTTTATTCAGCATAACGGAAGAAGTATGATCTTTAGTGCGAGTATGACTCCATCTAGCGTAGCTGCCACAATAAAAGCAGTGGATATTATGGAAACTGAGCCTGAAAGACGCGAAAGATTAATGCAAATCACTAACAAAGTGTGCAGTGAATTAACAAGATTAGGTTTCGATATAGGTGAAACAGAAACACCTATTATACCAATTATTATAAGAGACACCGAAAAAGCATTTTCGTATTGGCGAGGCTTAATGCAGAATGGTTTATTTACAAACCCAGTTATCTCCCCAGCAGTACCGGAAGGGACCGAATTACTACGTACATCATTTATGGCTACCCATACAGATGACCAAGTTGACGAGATCCTAAATATTTTTGAGAAGGTTGGACGCGAATTTAACATAATTAATAATAAAGTAGGTACATTATCCACCAACTAATGCAAATCACCTCATACAGACGTATATGGGTAAATTAGTGATTTCCCTAGAAAACGCATTGAACCATATGTAAATTACTGGTAAAATGATAATTACCTTGTCCTACTACTTCATAGTAGTAACGAAAAACTAGAGAATTCTTTTTCTCTAGTTTTTTTGTTTAAGGAGATTTTGTATCTCTCATTTAGATGATGTGATTATTCAGAGATACGGTACTTAAGTAAATTCATATATCCATATGGAAGTCCTGATTTTTTACAGTTAATTTCAAACATAAGGAATTTGTTAGGATTAAGTAAGATACTAGATAGGATTGTTCTGTATGATCAAAGTATATTGTATAAATCGGTTTTTAGAGTATAATCTCGAAAACTAATCGAAAGAAGGGGTAACACATGACAGACCGTATAGCACTAGTCATTGAATCATCAGCAAGAAAAGATGAACCCATGATTGCGAAAGAATTTTACAAAGGTCCAAGGAACAGATGTATCAATAATATTATTCGATACATGGAGTCTAAAGAGTTTGATGAAAGCTCAATTTATTTCTTAAGCTTCTATAACCACAGAGTTATTCCATATTTGAAATATAGCGTTTTAATTTAAATGATTATCATGATTTGGTGAATGTTGCTTGACGGAAAATATTTCAATGTAATGCCAGTTTGGAACCTTTTAAATACGTACTAAATTTAATCCCAAATCAAGGGCCTTTCCAAATTTATCATTCTCAAATATTGTAAAAATTGACCTGCATGGACCGCATCATGGTAGGCAATTCGTAATAGCATGTCGCCTAAATATCTTTGATAGCCAACATCGCTTCGATCAATAAGGGTTGAATCTAGCTCAGCTATGCTTATGGATTGAACATATTCTATAAAGTCAGTAAAGTACGATTGTGCCAATTCAATTTCTTTTTTTACACAAGTAATTGGCTCGTCATCATACGGGAAATGTATATCATGTATTGAGCCGTTGTTTTTTAAAATCATATGATAGTAAAAAGTTGAGGTCCAAACATGACGAATCATCTCACCAAAGGACATGGCCTCATGATCAGGCTTCCAATTAAGAAAATTATCGGGAAGAGAATTCCATAATTTTTCTGAGCGCCTTCTCGTTTCTTTCAAATTTAATATACTAAGATCAATTGCATTCATAATACATTCTCCTTTACTATTAAACTTAAAATAATTGTATCAGTTTAATAGTTAGGGTATCATCGAAATATGAATGTATATCCGAATATCTCATATATAGCTAAACTAATTGCTGAACCTACAAGAGCAATTATCTTAGATTGTTTAATGAACAATCAGGCACTACCTGCTAGCGAATTGGCTTATAAGGCAAAAGTGTCACATCCAACGATTAGTTCTCATCTTTCTAAATTAGTAGAGGGGAATCTACTTACAGTTGAACAACATGGTAGACATCGTTACTATCGACTTGCTAATCAAGAGATAGCAGAAGTTCTTGAAAAGTTAGGAACAATTGCACCAACAGTCCAAGTTCGGTCTTTAAAACAATCGGATCAACTAAAACAAATTCGTTATGCTCGAACTTGCTATGATCATCTTGCAGGCAGACTCGGTGTAGAGATAACTGAAAAATTACTACATAGGGAATTTATAATTTTAAAGGAAGGAGAATACATTGTAACGGAACAAGGTAAGGTGTGGTTTCTGAATTTTGGAATAAATGTTGAAACGGCAGATATAAAGAGAAGGGTATTTGCAAAACCTTGTCTTGATTGGAGTGAACGACGCTACCATATTTCTGGTTGGTTAGGATCTGCAATAGCAAAACTATTTTTTGAACAGGAATGGATTACAAAAACGGATAAGAATCGGGCTGTTCATCTTACAAAAAAAGGTACGAAATTGTTGAAGGACCAATTAGGCATTGACATGGACAATAAGAAAGTCCATCAAAATGCAGTGCCTCCTGTCGAGTAAGCAGTATTAAATAACCTGAGTTCTATATTTATATAGACTCAGGTTATTTCATTTCTTTTAAAATCTTTGATAATATTTGCGCATGGCAACTTTAACCTCATTTGCTTTATGGAAAGAGCTTAAATGAAAACATAGTAGTTGAGGCAATTCTATTAAATTAGTAATCATATTCATTGAAAATTATGCGTAAGAATATAGTAAATGAAGGGAGATATAAAATGAATAAAATTAAACTGAAAGTATTAAATGCAAGGTATGTAGTGATATGTATTTTATTCACTATTATATGTATCCTCACTTCATTCTTCATTTCTAGTAATTCCAGCGTATTTAAATCATTTTATATGAATCAATTATTGGGAACGAATTCTACTAAAGGCCTTATGTATATGATAGGAAGTGAAAATCGTTATTTTGCAGAAGAATTCCATAAAGAAAAAGGACGAGCGTCTTTGGAATCTTTTTTACTGTCACTTTCTACAAACATTAATGTAAATGATCTTCGAAGTTTATTAACCCGGGAACTTCCGAACATGAATCAATTTTATTCAGAAATATTAATTGCTGGGGAAGGAACAGATTATACGAACATTCCGGAAGAATCCAGCATTCCTTTAGATAAAATTAAAGATAAAGGTACTGCTATTGAACACCCAAAGAGTGGGAAAGAAAACAATTCTACTGGTGAAAAGTCAAATACACAAAATAACGGTGAAAATAAAGTTTTTATTTATCATACACATAGTTGGGAAGCGTTTATTCCTCTTATTCCAGGAGCTTCGATACCTGATGATGCTTCCAGTACAAATAATGAAGTGAATATTACGTTTGTTGGAAACTATTTAAAACAAAAGTTAGAAGAAAAAGGAATAGGTGTTTCACATGATACGACAAATATGAGGGATTTTCTGCGAAATAAGAATTTAAATTGGGCCCAATCTTATAAAGGGTCCCGTCAAATATTACAAGATAAATTGGCACAAGATAAAAATATTATGTTTCCGATGGACCTTCATAGAGATGATGCACGAAAAAATATTACAACAAAAAATATTAACGGAAAGAATTATGCTCGGCTTTATTTCATTTTAGGACGAGAAAATCCTAACTTTGAAAAAAATAAAAAAATAGTGACGGCAATAAACTCATATTTAGACGAGAAGTATTACGGTTTAAGCCGAGGGATTTTTATTAAAGATCGTAAAAGTGGGAACGGAGTATATAATCAAGATCTTTCTCCCAATGCATTACTTATTGAAATGGGAGGGGTAGATAATACACCAGAAGAATTGTATGCGTCAGTTGATGCATTAGTAGAAGCATTTAGCCACTATTATAATGGAGTGACTAAGAAAAATAACTAAAATAAAAAGGAGTGATACCCAATCAGAAGTGCTAGGGGATTACTCTTTTTTTGTAGAATATAAAATCATCAATAAACGTCAACAATTGAAAAAATCTTTCTTTTCATTCTTCTTTTTATAGTTTTATAGGAGAAAGCTAGGTTTCTTATTTTTACTAATGTTATAATAAGAAAAAAGCACGAAAAGAGGTCATCTCATGCTAGAGGTTATTGCAACATGTTTAGAAGATGTAAAACGAATTGAACGAGCTGGCGGGAAGCGAATTGAATTAATTTCATCTTATACAGAAGGCGGTTTAACGCCAAGTTATGCATTTATTAAAAAAGCGGTAGAAGCAGTACATATACCGATTCACGTTATGATTCGTCCGCATGCGAAGTCTTTTACATATACGGAAGAAGAAATTGAAATGATGAAGGAAGATATTATCGTTGCGCAGAAGTTAGGTGCAGCTGGTGTTGTATTAGGCGTATTAAACGAACGAAATGAAGTGGATGAAGAGAAATTAGCGGATTTACTATCTGTTGTAGATGGAATAAATGTAACGTACCACCGTGCGATAGATGATATAGAAAATCCAGTAGAAGCGATGAGAACTTTAAAGAAGTTTCATAAAGTGACTCACGTTTTAACTTCAGGTGGACAAGGAAATATAGTAGAGAATATTCCAGTGCTTACACAAATGCAAAAGGTAAGCGAGGGTCAAATTCAACTTGTTGCTGGAGCTGGCGTGACGAAAGAAAATATAAAGCGTTTGCTAGATGAAACTGGAATTTCGCAAGCTCATGTCGGTACAGCGGTAAGAGAAGGGAAATCATGTTTTTCTGAAATTGATCCTAATTTAGTACAAGAATTAGTTCAAATCATACAATAAACACGTAAGAAAGAGGAGAAACGATGAAGGAAAATACGAAGAAAGAATTATTCTCATGGGCTAAAACGATAGGGTTTACACTTGTATTAATCGCTATTATTCGTGGTGTTTTATTTACACCTTCATTAGTACAAGGCGAATCGATGATGCCAACTTTAGAAAATAACGAACGAGTTCTTGTGAATAAGATTGGTTATAGTATAAGTGGATTAGATCGCTTTGATATTATCGTGTTCCACGGTAAAGAAGGATACGATTTAGTAAAACGAGTAATTGGTGTACCAGGCGATACAGTTGAGTATAAAAACGATGTTTTATATGTAAACGGAAAAGCGATGGAAGAACCATATTTAAAAGAGTTTAAAGAAAAAGCAGCAGGCCGTGTATTAACTCCAGACTTTACGTTAGAACAAATCACAGGAAAAACGAAAGTGCCAGAAGGCCAAGTGTTTGTTTTAGGAGATAATCGTGAAGTTTCGAAAGACGGTCGTATGTTTGGATTCATTTCAGAAGATGAGATTGTCGGAAAAGGACAAGCTGTTTTCTGGCCGTTGAAACAAGTAAGAGCGTTATAAAGAAAAAGTATGGGAGAAATATTCTTCCATACTTTTTTTATGCCTATTTATTTAAACGTTTGGTTTTGCTATAACTTGAGCTTTTGAAAGAGAAGCATCATTATTTCTAAATTTTATTTTGTATTCATCTTACATAAAGGTTAAGTAGCTGAAAAATATATTGATAGAATTGAAAGAATATTTTATAATTTTAAATTATATATTTGTTTCGAAATACGGAATTTAAGTTCCGGAATTCGGAACAAGAGGGAGATAGAATGAGTATAAATAAAACGGCAGTTAAGACAATGGATATTTTAGAGTTGTTTTATGAGCATGAAGAGCTAAGTTTAACAGAGATGGTTCAGCTTACGAGTATGCCGAAAACATCTGTTTATCGTTTAATTGGCTCGTTAGAAGAAATGGAGTTTTTACAAAAAAACGAGAAGGGGAAATATCGTCTCGGAGTCGTTTTTTTACGATTCGGTCAACTTGTTTCACAAAGATTATCAGTAAGAAATATTGCGATTCCCTATATGAAAGAGCTTAGAGATAGTTTAGGGCAGGCAGTTAATTTAATTATTCAAGATGGTAATGATGCGATTTATGTGGAAAAGATGGAAGGTGCTCAGCCTGTACGCGTGTATACAGCGGTTGGTAGAAGAGCTCCACTTTATGCGGGTGCATGTCCGAGAATTTTACTATCGTATTTCTCTGAGGAAGAGAAGCAGAAATACATAGAGGAAACGGATTTAAAACAGTTTGCGGATGGAACAATTGTGGATAAGGAACAATTGCTAGAAGTGTTACAAATGGCGAAAAAGGAAGGACACACAATTAGCTACTCTGAGTTAGAAAATCATACAGCCGCTATAGCAGCACCCATTTTTGCAAGTGATGGAACGGTTGTAGCGGGGATTAGTATTTCGGGATTAGCAATTGAGTACAGCGAAAGTAACATTTCATATTTTATTGCGAAGGTGAAAGAAACAGCACATCGCATTTCTAAAGAACTCGGCTTTTTGGCATAGAAAGAGGGAGTGGGATGAAATTTTCTGCATTAGGGGATCAAGCAATTCTTGTTACATTTGGTGAAGAAATTGGGATGGAGACATACGAAAAAGTGCAGCGATTGTTTCAAGCGTTGAGACGGCATGCATTTGTAGGAATGGTTGAGTGTGTGCCATCTTTTACTTCATTAGCTGTCTACTACAATGTATACGAAGTATGGAAGCAAAATGGGAGAAGTGAAGGTCCGTATCATTACGTTTGTCAATATATAAAAGAGCTGTGTAATTCATATAAAGAAGAAGTGAATCAAGAGGTGAAGCATATTTCTATACCTGTTTGCTACGGGGGAGAATATGGACCTGATTTGGAAGAGGTCGCGCAGTATAGAGGATTACGAGCGGAGGATGTCATTCGCATACATAGTGAAACAACATATTTTGTGTATATGTTAGGTTTTACACCAGGATTCCCGTATTTAGGAGGACTATCAAAAGAACTAGAAACACCTAGAAAAGAAACGCCACGGTTACAAATACCTGCTGGTTCGGTAGGTATTGGCGGAAATCAAACAGGTATATATCCTCTTGAAACACCAGGAGGATGGAATATTATTGGCCGAACACCAATCTCCTTATTTAATCCGAAAGAAGAAACACCAACTTATATTCAAAGCGGTATGTATTTACGATTTATCCCAATAACGAAGGAAGAGTACCTATCATTTGAGGGGGCTAAAGAATGGAAGTAGAGGTTTTACACGCGGGAATGTTTACAACAGTCCAAGATTTAGGGCGATCTCACTATCAACAATACGGTGTACCTGTTGGCGGGGTGATGGATCTAAGTGCACTTCGGATGATTAATGTGTTAGTCGGTAATGAAGAGAATGAAGCAGGACTCGAAATGACGATTAAGGGACCTAAATTGTTAATAAAGAAAACGACTTTACTTGCGATTGGCGGAGCAGATATGGAACCTTTACTGAATGGGGAGCGTATTCCGTTATGGCGCCCCATTTTAGCGAAAGAAGGTAGCATGCTTTGCTTCGGGAAAGTGAAAAGTGGTTGCAGAGCGTATGTGACTTTTGCAGGTGGTATACAGATTGATCGGACGATGGGAAGCAAAAGTACTTACATACGTGCTGCGATTGGCGGTATAGAAGGGAGAATGCTGAAAAAAGGAGATTATTTTCAAATTGGTACGCACTCAGAATTAGCGAGTCGTTTCATTCAAGACTTACAAAAAGATGAGCGAATCAAAACGAAATGGGCAATTAGCAGAAGCGTACTGCCAAAGTATAAGAAATACCCTAAGCTGCGTGTCATAACTGATTTTGAATATGATCAATTTACAGAAGAAAGTATACAGGCGTTTTTTACGAAAGAGTATAAAGTATCTAATTACGCTGATCGTATGGGCTATAGGGTTGAAGGAGAAGTTTTAAATAGAGTGGAAGAAAAAGAGATTTTATCAAGTCCCGTTACATTTGGGACCATTCAAGTTCCTAATGGTGGACAGCCAATTATATTAATGGCAGATAGGCAAACGACAGGTGGCTATCCGAGAATGGGAAATATTATTTCAGTAGATTTACCACTTCTTGCTCAATTAAAACCGGGGGACTACGTTTCTTTTGAGAAAATTACGCTTGAAGAAGCGGAACAATTGTACATAGAACAAGAAATGAATATGAATCTATTAAAGAGATTCATCGCTTTACGAAGCTGAGATTAGGAGGGAAATATCGTGACGATAATCGATTTAAACTGTGATTTAGGAGAAAGTTTTGGTGCTTATAAAATGGGGAATGATGATGAAATTCTTCCGTTCGTTTCCTCTATAAACGTTGCTTGTGGTTTTCATGCGGGTGATCCGACTGTAATGAGGAAAACGGTCGAAAAGGCACTGCAGCACAACGTAGCAATTGGTGCGCATCCTGGTTTTCCTGATTTAATTGGATTTGGAAGAAGAAATATGAACGTTTCACCAAATGAAGTATACGACTATGTATTGTATCAAATCGGTGCATTAGATGCTTTTGTGAAAGCAGCAGGCGGGAAAATGCATCATGTAAAACCACACGGTGCTCTATATAATATGGCGGCGACTAATCCGGAAATTGCAGATGCAATTGCAAAGGCAATTTATCATAGTAATCCTAGTCTATTACTTTACGGATTAGCAAATAGTGAGGCGTTTATACAGGCTGCGGAAAAATACAATATCACTCTCGTCCAAGAAGCTTTTGCTGATCGGACGTATAAGCAAGATGGGACATTAACGAGCCGGACAGAAGAAAATGCACTCATAAAAAATGAAGACGAAGCGATAAAGCAAGTGCTACAAATGGTGAAAGAAGGCTATGTAAAAGCGGTGAATGGAGAAGAAGTAGCAGTTCAAGCACAAACAATTTGTTTACATGGTGATGGAGAGAAAGCAGTCCAATTTGCGGAAAAAATATACAGAACATTCGAACTTAATGGTATTTCTATTTGTGCACTGAAATAAAAAATAGGGGGAAGTGCTGGAATGATTAAATTAATCGGGATACTACTTGTTGCAGTTGGTTTTTTATTTAGATTAAATACACTATTAGTAGTTATGGTTGCAGGTATTGTTACTGGTATGGTTTCAGGGTTAAGCTTTTATGATGTCATTAGCATGTTCGGTAAATTTTTCATAGAAAATAGATATATGTCTATGCCAATTATATTAACTTTACCGGTAATCGGTATTTTAGAGCGTTACGGTTTAAAAGAAAGAGCAGAAGCACTAATAACGAAATCAAAAGGCGCAACAACTGGAAGAGTATTAATGTCATATTTTACGATAAGAGAATCATCAGCAGCACTTGGACTGAATATTGGTGGTCATGCACAAACAGTAAGACCACTCGTTGCACCGATGGCAGAAGGGGCTGCGCAAGGTAAATATGGTAAGTTACCTGAAAAGTTAAGAGAAAAGATTAAGGCAAATGCAGCAGCTGCGGAAAATACAGCTTGGTTTTTCGGAGAGGATATATTTATCGCGACTGGTGCAATTTTATTAATGAAAGGATTCTTCGATTCAGTAGGTATGCATGTCGGTGTGTGGGATATGGCGCTTTGGGGTATTCCAACTGCAATATCAGCACTTATTGTAAGCTGGATCAGATTTAGAAGATTTGATAAATATATAGCAAAAACGATGAAATCAAAAGAAAAAGAAGAGAAGGAGGCAATATAAAATGAACATCATCACAATGGATACAATTTATTACGTATTAGGTATAATCGTTGCCTTTATCGCTGTTCGTATTGCATTTGATCGTGAACATCCAAATCGATTTGGTTCTAGCTTATTTTGGGCGTTATTTGCAGTTACGTTTTTATTCGGAAATATAATTCCTTCGTTTTATGTTGGTTGTATTGTGCTTGCTATGGTCGTGTTAGCTTCACTAAACAAAGTAACAAAATCAGAGGAGAAAGAAGTACCAGTACAAGAACGTGTGAAACATGCTGAGAAATTAAAAAATAAAATTTTTATGCCTGCACTATTAATTCCTATTTTTACAATTATCGGTACGTTAACGTTAGGGAAAATCAAATGGGGAAATGTTTCCCTTGTTGATCCAGATAAAGTAACGCTAGTAGCATTAGCACTAGGGGCATTACTTGCATTTGTTGCGGCGATGCGTATTACAAAATCGAAAATAACAACGCCTGTACAGGAAGGAAGCAGACTATTACAAGCTGTCGGCTGGGCTGTTATTTTACCACAAATGTTAGCGGCACTTGGCGGTATTTTCGCAAAGTCTGGCGTTGGACAAGTCGTTTCTGATTTAGTTGGACAAGTGTTACCGACAGAGTATCCGTTTGTAGCTGTTATGGCGTATTGTTTAGGAATGATGCTCTTTACAGTCGTAATGGGAAATGCATTCGCAGCGTTTGCCGTTATTACTGGCGGAATTGGTTTACCTTTAATTGTTCAAATGCACGGAGGAAATCCGGCGATTATGGCAGCACTCGGCATGTTTGCTGGATATTGCGGAACACTACTTACTCCAATGGCAGCAAACTTTAATATCGTTCCGGCCATGCTTTTAGAGCTAAAAGATAAGAACGCAGTTATTAAAGCGCAAGTACCAATTGCTCTTTCAATCTTTATCATCAATATGTTTATTATGTACGGCCTTGTATATCGTTTCTAATTAGGAGGGAAAACTATGAAAACAGTATTACTAACAGGATTTGATCCGTTCGGCGGAGAAAGCATCAATCCAGCTTGGGAAGTCGCAAAAAGTTTGCACGAAAAAACAATCGGAGAATACAAGATTATTAGTAAACAAGTACCAACTGTATTTCATAAATCAATACAAGTATTAAAAGAGTATATAGAAGAACTAAACCCTGAAATGATTATATGTATCGGACAAGCTGGGGGCAGACCAGATATTACGATAGAGCGTATCGCAATTAACGTTGATGATGCAAGAATTGCTGATAACGAAGGGAATCAGCCGGTAGATGTACCGGTTGTAGAAGGAGGACCGGCTGCCTATTGGTCTACGCTTCCGATGAAAGCAATTGTAAAAAGACTGCAAGAAGAAGGCATACCAGCTTCCGTTTCCCAAACAGCAGGTACATTCGTTTGTAATCACTTATTCTATGGTCTCATGCATGAACTAGTGAAACGTGATAAGGAAATAAAAGGCGGATTTATTCATATTCCGTTTTTACCAGAGCAAGCGAGTAACTATCCAGGTCAACCGAGTATGTCACTTTCTACTATTCGTAAAGGGATAGAATTGGCAGTTGAGGTAACGACGACAGTAGAGGTGGATATTGTGGAAGTTGGGGGCACGACGCATTAAGTAAGATTCTGAAGTAGTACCGAAGTGAGTATGTAGTTGTTATTTTTGTTTGGAAGAAGGGGATATCGTTAACTTGATAATGATAGGGTACATTGCATATTTTAAATTCGCCCATTTTCATGTATAATTATTGTAAAAATTGGAATTTTTGAAATTGGGGTGGATATCTTGAAAAGTTTTGGTATGTTAGTATTCTCTACTGTGCTTTCAGCAGGGCTATTATATTATAATGCTCAATCCTTTTATAATAGGTTTACTTCTGGAAATACATATTACTGGGTAAACGGTATCCTAGCAGTTATCTTCCTTGTATTCCTGTACAATAATGCAAAAGATATCATCAAGAAAAACTATATAAAATAAGGAAGTTTAAAGAGTTCTTTATACAAAGACAACACCTCCTGAAAACAACTGGTATAATAAGTATAGGAAAATACATAGAGGTGATTTTTGTGCAACAATTTGAAGAAGTACGTTCAATTTTAGAAAAAGCGAAGAAAATTACAGTGTTAACAGGCGCAGGAGCAAGTACGGAAAGTGGTATTCCAGATTTTCGTTCAGCAAATGGATTGTATGCTGATGCGAATGTGGAGATGTATTTATCAAGAGGATATTATAATAGAAGTCCGAAAGAATTTTGGAAGCATTATAAAGAAATCTTTCAAATTAATACGTTCCATCAATATAAACCAAATCGTGGGCATCGCTTTTTAGCTGAATTAGAAGAACAAGGGAAAGATATTACGATTTTAACGCAAAATATTGACGGTTTACATCAACTAGGTGGTAGTAAACATGTCATTGATTTACATGGAACACTTCAAACAGCACATTGTCCGAAGTGTAAAGCGGGATATGATTTACAGTATATGATTGATCATGAAGTGCCTCGTTGTCAGAAGTGTAATTTTATTTTAAATCCAGATGTTGTTTTATACGGAGATACATTGCCGCAATATCAAAATGCGATAACACGTTTATATGAAACAGATGTACTTATCGTTATGGGAACATCATTAAAAGTACAACCCGTCGCTTCATTCCCACAAATCGCAAAGAGGGAAATCGGGGCAACAACAATTTTAGTAAATGAAGAGTTAACAGGGCAAGAATATAACTTTGATTTTGTTTTTCAAAATAAGATTGGTGAGTTTGTTGAAGGGGTATCGTCGGTTAAATAAGTTATTATTTTTATGGAAAACTGAGGTGTATAGAGAACACCTCAGTTTTTTGTTTGAATAAAATTCATGTTATGACGTATGAAGGGGAATGGTAATAAATAGGTTATAAAATTAAAAAACTGAAAATTAAATCTTTTATTTCTTTAGTAATTAATATAAAATTCTATATATATCATATAAATAAATTTGATACATAATGGTTCTATGTAGAAATGTTAATAGAATGAAGCGAGGGAGCGAAATGAGACAGAAAAAGGAGCAGAAAAAACAATCGAAAAAGAAAAAGACTCATATTCCTTTTCGGTTAAATGTACTATTTTTTATCGTCTTTCTTTTATTTTCAGCTATTATAATTCAATTAGGTAAAGTACAAATCATTGATGGAGAAACGTATAGAAATGAAGTGAACAAAAAGGAAGATGTAACGGTAAGCACTCCTGTTCCTAGAGGGAAAATGTTTGATCGGCAAGGTCAAGTGATTGTAAATAACAAACCGCTACGAACCGTTACATATACGAAAATGAAAGGAGTAGATTCGAAAGAAGTTTTACAAGTAGCAAGACAGTTAGCGCAGTTAATAGAAATGTCACAAGAAGATATAGATAAGTTGACAGAAACAGATAAAAAAGATTTTTGGATGCAGTTAAATGAAAAGCGAGCAGCTGCAAAAGTAACAAAAGAAGATGAGAATACATTTAGGAAGCAAGAGATAGAAGGGAAAGAATTAGATAAAAAAGTAGAAGAGTTACGCAGGGAAAGGATTACGCAAGAAGAATTAAGCGAACTTTCAAAAGAGGATCTAGAAGTACTAGCAATTAAAAGTAAGATGAATGCGGGATATAAAATGACGCCACAAATCGTTAAAAAAGATGTAAGTCAAAATGAATATGCAGTCGTAAGTGAAAGATTGGCGAATTTGCCAGGAGTGGATACGACAGTGGACTGGGAACGTGAATACCCAAATGATAAAATACTTCGTTCTATCCTTGGTAGCGTTTCTACTGAAAATGAGGGCTTGCCAAGAGAACAGTTAGATTATTATTTAGTGCGTGATTATAACCGAAATGACCGTATTGGTAAGAGCTACATCGAGAAACAGTACGAAGATGCATTACATGGAACGAAAGAACAGTCTAAAAATATTACGGATAAAGCAGGAAATATTATTCGGACAGAAAAAGTGACTGAAGGAAAAAGTGGAAATAATTTAATGCTAACGGTGGATATGGAGTTACAAAAAAAAGTAGAGCAAAGTCTTGAAAAGAATTTACGAGCATTCCATTCTGCAGAGCCGATGATGGATCGCGCGTTCGTTGTAATGATGAACCCGAAAAACGGCCAAATTTTATCAATGGCAGGAAAGAAAATTGTAAATAAAGATGGCGGCATGCAAATAGAAGACTTCGCTTTAGGAACGATGACAAGTTCTTATGAGTTAGGGTCAACTGTGAAAGGGGCTACGTTATTAGCCGGATATCAAACTGAAACAATTAAGCCGTATACGCATTTCTTCGATGCACCAATGTATTTTAAAGGAAGTACTAAGCCAAAGAAATCGTGGAAAGATTTTGGTGATATTGATGATTTAAGAGCTTTACAAGTTTCATCAAACGTCTATATGTTTAATACAGCATTAAAAATGGCAGGTATAAACTATGTGCCAAACAATCCGCTAGACATTAAAAAAGAGACATTTAATAAAATGCGCTACTACTTTAGACAGTTTGGCTTAGGTGTACCGACTGGAATTGACTTGCCGAATGAATCGATTGGTCAAATGGGTAGAACAGATGACATACCTGGTTTTTTACTTGATTACGCGATTGGACAGTATGATACATATACGCCGCTTCAACTTGCTCAATATATGTCAACAATTGCAAACGGCGGTTACCGAATGAAACCACAAATTGTACAAGAAGTGAGAGAGCAACCACATAGACCAGAGGATGTTGGAAAAGTTGTTCGGTCTATTGAACCAGTTATTTTAAATCGAGTGGATATGGACACTTCATACATTAATCATGTAAAAGAAGGATTTAGAAGAGTTTTTCAAGAAACTGACGGGACAGGTACTGCAACGTTTAAAGGATTACCGTATAAACCAGCTGGAAAAACAGGAACAGCTGAAACCGTATATGGAGGAGAAAGTGATATTGGAAGAGATGAAAACAATAACCGAAAAAAATGTTATAATTTAACTCTTGCCGGTTATGCACCATATGATGCTGATCCGGAAGTAGCTTTTTCAGTTGTTGTACCATGGGTGAATGATGACAAATCGGGAATTAATTCTGCGATTGGTAAAGAGATTTTGGATGCGTATTTTGAATTGAAAGCAAAAAGAGCGGGTGGAAATCCAATCCCAGTAGAACAGCCGAATAAGGCCCAGTAAAAATAGTATCACTGCATGGAGACATATTGTGCAGTGATATATTTTTTGAGTTAAAAAGCGTTTAAATAAGGTGGGAATGGATATGAAACAGGAGATTAAAAGAGGTTGGGGGAAATACATACTCTTCGTGTTTGTTTTGGTAGTAGCCTATCATTCTTTTACTTTATGTAAAGTGGAAGGGAAATCGATGCAACCGACTTTATATGAAGAAGACTACGTATTTGTAAATAAAGCAGCAGTACATTTTTCTAATTTAGACCACGGAGAAATTGTCATTATAAAGGAAGAGGATGAGTCGAAATATTATGTAAAACGAGTAATAGGGCTTCCTGGTGACGTAATTAGCATAACGAATGGATCAGTATATGTGAATGATAAAAAGCAAGAAGAACCATATACAAATAAAGATTTATTCAATAATACGCAAGTGTTTTACAACTTTCAAAAGACAAAAATCCCGCCAAATAAGTTATTTGTAATGGGAGATAATCGTGAACTTAGTAGAGATAGTCGAAATGGTTTAGGATATATTGAAGAAGATAATATAATAGGCAAAGTGGAATTTGTATATTATCCTTTTTCAAAAATGAAGATCGTAGAATAAGTGGGGTTATACAAAACCCCACTTATTAAAGGTTCACTTTATCTTCTTTAAAAAACCTTTTGGATTGAATGATATGAAAAACTTATGTTTAGATTCATCGATCATGAAGTTGTTATTTTTAGCTAAAAACTCTTCAACAGCTTCCATGGGGCCAGGGCCCCAATCGGGAGAAACAGGATTTCCATTAATAGATGTATCCTCTACAATAATATAACTACCAGTAGTAACGATAGATTTATAAAGTAAAAGTTCTTTTGCTACATGCTCTTTACTATGATCAGAATCTAAAATAACTAAAATCACATCATCAGGTTTTCGCATACTTAATATGGTCTGTATAGCAGTTACTGAAACGGAAGAAGCTGTTACATACGTAATGCGGTCATGAGATGGGCGATTTGGTTGTGGGAATAGATCGATAGTAAGTACATGACCTTTTCCAATTAAATCTAATAAAGAAGCTAAATATAGTGCGCTACCACCATAACAAGTACCACATTCAATAATTAAATCGGGTTTTAATTCGTAAACAATTTCTTGATACAAAAAAAGATCAGTGGGAAGTTTGAGAATGGGGACACCAAGCCAATGTGTATCATATAACCAGACTCGACTATCGTAATATTGTTTTAAAAACTCGCTACTTATGTTATCGATTTTGAACACTCCTTTCTGAAACGAAAGTTGTACAATATAATATGTGAAATATAATTATAAGGAGAATGTTTTTTAATAAAAATGAGCAAAATACCTCATTAAAAACCAATTGTCTGTATAATAAAAAACTTAATTCAGCAAGTTCTAATCAAAATGCAATTTAAATATGTAGATGAGGGGAAAAGGAACGTATGTATAAGTACACAATTTGCTTCATTAGAAAAGGAAATGAAATACTCTTATTGAATAGAAATAAAAAGCCGAATATGGGAATGTGGAATGGTGTCGGAGGAAAAATAGAAGAGAATGAAACGCCATACGAAGGAATTATTAGAGAAACGTTTGAGGAAACGGGAATAGAGCTTCCAAGTGTAACGTATAAGGGGAATGTTATTTTTAAACATAAAGAAGAGTCTTGGCATAGTGAGGGAATGTATGTATTCCTTGCTGATTTGCCAGATGCAGTACAAATGAATACACCATTAAGTACGGTGGAAGGATTATTAGAATGGAAAGAAATTGATTGGATATTGAATCATGATAATAGAGGTGTAGTTAGCAATTTACAAAAATACTTATCGATAATATTAAATGAAGAAAATAAGTTAGAGCATATATTCACATATGATAACCGGAATATTATTAATTACACAACTGCATGTTTAATGGAAGATGATGCGAACAAACGGTATGAAAAACAACTTGTTTCTCAATAGAAAAATATGAAAACAATCAATCTTATACTCTAGTAGAAATAGAGGGTATGATTATTACAAAAGAAATGGAAAAAATTATTAAAGTAAAGGTAACAGGAAAGATAACGCATGAGCAATTTATCGCATTAGCTGATGCGATTGCAAGGCGTGAACTTACTTAACAATCTAGAAGGCACCACAAACTTTTGTTAAATAAACGGGAAAAAAGAGATGGTAGATCCAACTCTCAGACTGTAGATAAACTATGTTTGGAGAGTTCAGATGCTAAAAAATAGTTTGTCTCTTGCTTTATGGAGAATTTATCCAACAATATATATATGTAGTACGTTCTATGCTACAATTTACTATAAGTGAGGAAGGAAGGTGTCTTATGAAAATATCTGTTTATGTTGCAAGTGCATTTAGCAAGGATCATAAAGGCGGAAATAAAGCAGGAGTGGTATTTATGGAGAATACATTGACCACTACTCAAAAAATGGCAATAGCCAAACAACTGGGCTATGCGGAAACCGCATTTATATCAGAATCTGAAGTTGCTGATTATAAAATTGAGTATTTTACACCAAAAGAGGAAGTTGATTTATGTGGTCATGCCACAATTGGCTCTTTCGCCATACTGATGCATGTAAATAAACTTTTCAAGAATTGCTATACGATTGAAACGAACAGCGGTGTTCTTACTATTACCATAAAGGATGACGTCATATTCATGGAACAAAACGAACCGATATTCTATGATGTTATATCTCCAAATGAGTTTATCGACTGCTTTGACATTAAAGATATAGACAATACATACCCAATTCAAATTGTCTCTACGGGCTTAAAAGATATTTTAGTTCCTATAAAAAGCGAAACACAATTACATACACTGGAACCTAATTTTGAAAAAATTAAAGCAATCAGCAAGTATTATAATGTTGTCGGGATGCATCTATATACTTTTAATGACAATCGAATTATATGCAGAAACTTTGCTCCACTATACGACATCAATGAAGAAGCGGCGACTGGAACTTCAAACGGTGCATTAGCTTGCTACCTTTATGAACAGAACTACTTACAAAAAGAAGTCTATGTATTTGAACAGGGTTATTCTTTACACTCGCCTTCCGAAATATTAGTTAAATTAGCAACCAATAGCAATAATAAAATAGAAAAAGTTTATGTTGGTGGCAAAGGCTATTACTGTGAAACGAAGTGTTTGAATATAGAAAACATTGAGTGAAAATAAAAAAAGAGATGGTAGATCCATCTCTTTTTCATTTCCATATGCTTCATGATTAGCTACGAATCGACTTAATCATAAAACGATGTTGCTTCACATCAAAATAACTTTTTTGTAAGATGATTTCATGTATACGATATAATTCCTCATAATACCTTTCAACAGTAAAATCTGGAATTTGCCACGGAATCGCTTTTAAATAATAGACGATAGCGCCAATGTCATAAAAGCGTTGAAAAGGGAACTCTTCTTTTTCTTCTAAAATAGTAAATCCATTTTGCTTTAACTCAATGCAAGCTGCTTCGAGCGACCAACTTGCAAATTCGTTATTTAGCGGCGTGTTAAACTGCTCATTTAGTTCCGAGCAATCGAGACCACCAACTTGTTGTGTAAGGAAAATTCCATTTGGAGAAAGGATTCTGTTTACCTCAGAGGCAGTATAGGATTCATGTTGATTCATGATTAAATCAAACTGACCATCTTGAAATGGTAAAGCAGTATCATCCGTTACCTCTATAACTGTAACCCCTAAAGGCTCTAATTTCTTCCGAGCAATTGGCACGTTTGGAGCATAGCCCTCAGTCGCATAAATAGTTGACGGAAACGGTTGTAACATAGATAAAAACTCCCCGCCGCCAGTCCCCATATCGAGCATGGATTCTGCATGCTGCATAAGATGGAAAGCAGTGCTGCCGTACGACCACGATAAAGGCTCGCTCTTTATTCGACCCGTTTCTGAAATGAATGAGAAATCCCAACCGCTAAAATTTGTATTAGCACTTTCTAATAAAGTTAAAAATAGTGGATCACGTTTCATAATTGTATCCTCCTATTTTGTAAGTAAATGATATGATGAGAAAAGAAAAAAGGAGGACCTCTTATTAAAGTGGAACGGTTTTACGTTTCATGTTCGAATAGATTCATATAAATTCGCTCCTTGTGAGAATGGTAATTTATATATTCGGGATAAACGAGTGGAAATCCTTTGAAGTTATAAGGGAAGGTAGTTGTTTAATGGAAAACTGGATGGAGTTTACAGACAAAGAGGATGGTCAAATTTGGGACAGGCTATATAGTGAGATTGAGTTTTCACCAAGTGATTCTACATTTCCATCTTTTAAGGTAGCAAGTCCTTTTGTAACATATGATATTTCTCAATACTTTGGAGAGTCGATAGAGTTAAATGTACTGGCTGATCTGGAAGATAAAGCGTTACAAGCTTTTTAAAGAATACAGCATCGAATGAATATATCATGGCACTGGGCAACATGAGTGTTATTGGGTGGATCCACATTTAGAGTTTGAAAGAAATGAATTTGATGATTGGATTATACCCGTATTTCCGAATGGAGATTACTATTTCTTTATTCAGAAGGACTTTAAGTGGGGCTATTTAGGCCACCCTTGGGAGAAGAGTATAACGATATTTGGAAAAGAACTAATAGAAAGTTTTGAACAAAATAAGCCGGAAATGTTTCAAAATATTTTAAGGAAAGGGTAATGTTTGAAAGAGAAAACCGCTTATACTTCATTCTTGAAGCATAAGCGGTTTTGTTTAAAATACTTAAAAAGAAAAATCTTTTGGCAAAGTACCACTTTTAATCACCGTTCTTAACCCATGTTTTATAATCCAAGGGTTAACCGGATGCTGTGTATCACGTAATTGCTGCAACCATTGAAAAACGAGTTCTTGATCTTCTTTCGTAATATCGTTAATATGATTGGCTACTGATTTTTGGACATATTTAGAAGGATCATTCATTAAAGGTTTAAGAAGCTGTAAATTGTTCTTAAAGTCACCTTTTAGAGCTCCTATTTTTTTAGCCCAAGGAAGTCTGGGCCTTGTACCTTCTGAAACTAATCTCCTAATGTGGCTGTTTTCGTCATGAATCCATTGTTGTAATATGTGTAGTGAGTCTTCATGGTATGCTTCAAGAAAAGGCCGAATGGCATATTCAGCAGTATTCCTTTTTGTTATTTCATACATGGCGTTGAATGAGGTTTTAAAATTGTTAAGCCCATATTTTCCAACGTATTTTGCAATAGGCATGTACATATATCCGTTAGTAAATGTGCCTACTTCTGTAGTGTTTTCTGGTCCCAATGTTTTCAGCAAAATATGTATTGCCTCATTAAAATCTTTTTGTAATGCATCGTGTAATTCATCTGCTATTACTTCTATACGTTGCTTTAACTCTAAATTTTCAACTTTACATGTTACGGAAGATACAAAGTTTCTTTTCGGAAAATTAGGATCGTGTTTACAAATAGAATCAGCCATTTTTTCTGCTAATTCTTCATTAAATAAAAATTTTAACGGAACATATTTACCCATTTTTTCACCCCAATTGTCAGCTGAAAACAATTTCTATTTTTTAATCGACAACCCATAAACTAAAGTCTCACTCGGAGTCGTAATACTAAAACCTGTCGTCTTATAATCAAGTTTCATCGTATCACCAGTGTAGTCTTTCGTGAATGAATCCATTTGTACGATAAGGTCTGCATCTTCATATACAACATCATCTGCATCATATGTATCCCAAATTAAATCCACATCAACGAAAATACTACAAGAGTTTGTCATTGTCCCTCTAATGCGAATGATCTTTTTGTCTTCACGTTCTAATCTATGTATAGCTGCTTTTGCTTCATCAGTAATGCGAATGTTCATGGTATCCCAACCTTTATGTATATTTCCTTTATTATTGCAAAAACAGGAGCAATAGGGAAGGGAGAAGCATCGAAATAAAAAACGAGCAAACAAATTTGTTTGCTCGTTTTACTTTATTTTAGTTCACATTTATCAAGTGGAATCACTTTCGTTTTTTTCGTAAATTTATATCCTAACCATAGTACTAAAAAGAGTGGTAAACCGATGTAAGAAACGAGTACGCCGTTCCAATCGATTGCTTCGCCCATAAATGCGCCGTAGTTTTGACCTAAAATGACGATGACACAAAGTGCAAATGCGAAAATTGGACCGAACGGGAACCATTTTGCTCTATATGGTAAGTCTTTTAAATCTTTTCCTTGTGCGATATATGCTTTACGGAAACGGTAATGACTAATTGCAATTCCGACCCATGCGATAAAGCCAGACATTCCAGATGCATTTAATAACCAAATGTATACAACGCCGTCACCGAATAAAGAAGCAATGAAAGCGATACTACCAACAATTGACGTTACGATTAATGCGTTAACAGGTACACCGCGGCTGTCTAATTTGCCTAAGAATTTTGGTGCTTTTCCTTGGCGAGCTAAGTCCCAAAGCATACGAGTTGATGCATACATTCCAGAGTTACCAGCAGATAGTACTGCCGTTAAAATAACAGCGTTCATAACAGAAGCAGCAAAAGCAACGCCAGCTTTTTCAAAAATAAGTGTAAATGGACTTACTGTTACATCACTTGCAGCAAGGCTTTCTGTTGTATAAGGAATTAATAAACCGATAACGAGAATCGCAAGAATATAGAATAAAAGAATACGCCAAAAGATAGAACGAATCGCTTTCGGAATATTACGCTCTGGATCAGATGTTTCACCAGCAGCAACTCCTAATAATTCAGTACCTTGGAATGAGAAACCAGCTGCCATAAATACACCGATAATTGCCATGATACCGCCATTAAATGGTGCATCTGCAACAGTGAAGTTTTTGAAGCCAACAGTTTCGCCGCCCATAATTCCAAAAATCATCATGAAGCCGACAATTAAAAAGATAATAATAGTAACTACTTTAATAAGTGCGAACCAATATTCAGATTCACCAAACCCTTTAACAGATAAGTAGTTTAAAAGGAAAATAATAGCTAAACATAATCCACTCCAAATAAGAGAAGGGGTATCTGGGAACCAAAATTTCATAATTAATGTTACAGCCGCTAGTTCAGCAGCGATTGTAATGGCCCAGTTATACCAATAGTTCCATCCAAGTGCAAAGCCAAGGGACGGATCAACAAATTTTGTTGCATATGTGCTAAAAGATCCGGTAACAGGCATGTAAGCTGCGAGTTCGGCTAAGCTTGTCATTAAGAAATAAACCATAATTCCAATTGCAGCGTATGCGATTAGTGCACCGCCAGGACCAGCTGAATGGATGACACCACCGCTGGCAAGAAATAGTCCGGTACCAATTGTACCACCAAGAGAAATCATCGTAAGGTGCCTTGATTTTAAACTACGTTTTAATTCACCTTTTCCATTTGTAGTTTGTGTTTCAGAGGTAGTTTGATTTGTTGCGCTATTCATGTTCAACACTCCTTTTCTTGTAAGATAGGAAGGAACGGGGGAGAAAAATACAAAAAACCGCCAAAGGAATTTGGCGGAACGTTTCACAAATAACCACCCCATCATACCCTTCCGTTAAGATAGCACCCCACATTTACACGGTAATTTTGTAAACGTGACAGTTCTGTTCCTTTCGGAGACAGCCCCAGCTCATATTTCTAGAGAAGAAATATAAACTTCGGCAACTTTTCCTTTCAAACGGAGTCGGTGACATTCTCTATGTCTCGTCCGTTTTACTCTTAAAAGTCGCAACCTCTACCTCATCGGATTGATGAGGATTTGATATATTGCTAAGATTTTTAATATATGGCAATTGTAATGACTTTCTGAATATATTGCAAGATATTTTGTTAGGAAAAGTCAAAAAATATCGGTTATTGTATAGGAAGCGCTTGCAAAATTCCACCCGAACCTACTGTTATGTAACAAAAAATAAAGAAACAAATTGTTATACAAATGTTTCGCAAAAAATATTGAAAAACCCTTTAAAATTAAAAGAAAATTCAGAAAATATAATTCGACATAATTAACAAAAGAGGATTATTCCTTAAATTTGTTTCAAAGAATATGTATAAGTCTGGTGAATAGAATGAATATTCTTTATGTTTATGATAAAATTGAGATAGTGTTTAATTGAAAAGGGGAAAACAATTTGAAATTAGAAACAGAAAGACTCTATATAGTGCCGTGTACAGAAGAGAGTATGCAAGTTGCTAACGAGCAAGGATATAATAGTGGTCCACATATTGTAGGGCATGTAGAAAATGTAAAAAAAGATAAGGATGTATTACCTTGGGGAGCGTGGTATGTCATTCGAGAAGAAGATGACATCGTTCTAGGTGATATAGGGTTTAAAGGGAAACCAAATGAGGAACATACAGTAGAAATTGGTTACGGATTTATTGAGAAATATTGGAATAAAGGATATGCGACAGAAGCTGTAAGTGAACTAATAAATTGGGCTTTTCAAACAGGAGAGGTAGAAATGATTATCGCGGAGACACTTCTTGAAAATGAAAGCTCGATTCGTGTATTAGAGAAATTACATATGAAGAGAATTAGCAATACAGAAACGATGATTAATTGGAAAATAGAAAAATAAAAAATACCGCCCGAAGTATATCAGGCGGTATTTTTATCGTTATGGTAGCATTTGTTTTTGATCATTCGGATATCCGGCTGTCGGTGCGTTAGAATGCTTGGAATGATTACGAACAGCAATGAAAATAGAAATAATAACGACAAGACCAACTGCCACGTAAGAAAGTGAAATAATAGTTGGATCCACTTTAAATGTAGTAAGCAGTGTACGAATGTTTGTAAAGATTATAAGGCCCCCAACTAATACGCCAAGTAAATGAGAAGGAACGATGCGTACTAACCATGCAGCGATTGGTGCTGCAACGATGCCACCAAGCATGAGAGAAAATACCCAAACCCAACTTACTTGTTCCCAGCCAAGTGAAATGAAAAAGCCGATTGTTGCTGCGAGTGAAACAGGAAACTCACTCGTATCTACAGATCCGATAACTTTTCTAGCTTCATTTCCCCTTGCCAAAAGCACAGGTGTTGTAATTGGGCCCCAGCCACCTCCACCTGTTGAATCAACGAATCCTGCGAATAAGCCAAGCGGAACAAGCTGTTTAGCTGACATACGTTTATTTGAAGTGACAATTTGTTTTTGAATGATGAATCGTAATAAAATATAAACCCCTAAAGTAAATAAAAATATGGAAATGTACGGTTTAATTACATCACCAGGTAAATTGCTTAAAAAACATGCCCCAATAAATGCGCCAATTGCTCCTGGTAATGTAAGCCTGGAAACGGTATATTTATCCACGTTTCCAAATTTGATGTGTGATGCACCAGAAGCAGCAGTTGTAACAACTTCAGCTAAATGAACTGATGCAGATGCAACGGCCGGAGCAATACCAAACATTAATAAAAGTGAGGTAGATGTTACCCCGTACGCCATTCCAAGCGCTCCATCGATTAATTGAGCGAAAAATCCGATAATAGCAAAGACAATTAATTTCTGCATAAATAATCCCCCTGTAATAATAAATGAAAAAGACACTTTTCCCGTATGAGAAAAGTGCCTTTGGTTTTTCCAATCAGCAATAATTAAATTTGTTTTATTATAATACATATTAATCGTATAAATCAACTGGGTTTTAAAGTTTTTGAATTGAATGAAAGAAAAATAAAATATACAATAAAAGGATGGAGAGAAGGGGGAGAAAGACATGTTACGATTTGATCATCTCGTACACGCAGTACATGGTACACCGGAGGAAGCGGCAAACCAAATGCAGGAGCATGGATTTCATACTGTAGTAGGCGGAGAGCATACTACTTGGGGTACTTGGAATAGTTTATGTTATTTTGATTTATCCTATATAGAATTTTTAGCAGTTCAGCATGAAGAAAAAGCGAAGAAAGCAGACAATCCATTAGTACAAGAAACAGTAGTGAAATTACAAGATGGAGAAGGAATGTTACAAATCGCCATTCGAACAGATGCAATTGAAGAACTAGTAGTTAAATTTAATAAACATGGATTACATACGATAGGACCATTTGAAGGGAAACGAATGAGAAAAGATGGTCGCCTTTTGGAGTGGAAAATGTTATTTGTAAAGCAAGAAGAGAACGGGCCGAAATTGCCTTTCTTTATACAGTGGAATGAAACGGATGAAGAAAGAAGAAACGATTTACGTAACATAGGAACAATCACTGCACATAAAAACAAAGTACAACAAATTGAAACGATTCATTACGCAGTGAAAGATGTTCGAAAAACAGTCCGGAAGTGGAAAGAAGTAATGGGACTAACTGCAAGCCAGGCCGTGAAAAATGAAGAGTGGAATGCGGAGTGTCAAAGTGTATCGTTTGGTGATGTTCATGTACAGTTTTGTGAACCAATTGGAGAAGGATTAGTACTAGAACGTTTGAAGCATCATGGCGAATATCCTTTTGCAGTGGAGTTTAAAGGTGAAAATAAACGAGAGCATGAAGTGCTAGGTAGTTTGTACATATATTGATAGAGGTGAACGTTGTGCAAGAAATGCTTAGAGAGATAGAGGGAAAACTAGAATGGCCTCGTATTGCAAAGTGTACAGCTATTTCAAAAGGTTTTTCACATGAAGAGAAATATAAAATAGAATTAGAAAACAGAGTAACATATTTTGTGAAAGTATGTGATGCTGTTCATTTTGAACGCAAACAAGAAGAATATACGTATATGAAACAATTAGAGTTATTACATATTCCAACGCCTAAGTTAATTCATTTCATAAAGCTTGAGGAATTAAATAAATGTATTCAAGTATTTGAATGGATCCAAGGTGTAAATGGTGAAGAAGGTTTAGGGAAGTTAACGGTGGAAGAACAGTATAATGCGGGAAGAAAAGCAGGGGAAGTATTAAAGAAGATTCACTCAATTGAAAGAGAAAGTGCAAGTAATAAATGGGAAACGGTTCGATGGAATAAATACGAAAGATACGTAGAAGCGTTAGCAAACTATGAAATAGATTTCCTTGATTTGAAACCAGTATTAAGATTTGTAGGGGAGCATAAACAATTAATGAAGAATCGTCCAATCACATTTTTACACGATGACTTCCATCCAGCAAATAGTATGATTCATAATAAGGAATTTATCGTTATCGATTTTGGAGGATATGATTTTGGCGACCCAATACACGATTTTTATAACGTAGCGATTTTTACTACAAGAATAAGTAAACCATTTGCGGTTGGACAAGTTCACGGATATTGCGGAGGCGAACCATCGCTTCATTTTTGGCGACTGTACTCATTATATGCAGCAATGACATTCCCAGCTGATATCGTATGGACAAACCGAAGTACGCCACATTTAGTAGATGATATGAAGGAAAGATTGAACGGAATTTTAGAAGATCATAATCATTTTTCATCCTATATTCCAAAATGGTATCAATCACAACATGAGGATATAATAAACAATAAGTAATGGAGGGATTTATATGGATAAAATAGCGGTAATTTCAGATATTCACGGTAATATTCCGGCATTAGATTCTGTACTGAAAGATATTAAAGTAAGAGGAATTGAGCACATCATTTGTCTTGGAGATTTAGTCGGAAAAGGTCCTCATTCTAGCGAAGTGATTGAAATCATTCGTAAAGAATGTGATGGAGTTGTAATGGGGAACTGGGATGATTTTATTACAAAACCGACTGAATTTGAGGCGTTAAAATGGCATCAAAAACAACTATCGGAAGAACAAAATGACTATTTAAGAAGCTTACCATTTTCAATCGAATTTTTTATGAGCGGCAAACTCATTCGTATGTTCCACGCTTCGCCGAGAAGTTTATATGAAAGAATTCAACCACATGCCTCAAGAGAAGAACGGATTAGTATGTTCGAAAACAGTGAGCTTACAGAGAATATAGAAGGAGAAAGAAAACCAGATGTCGTTTGCTACGGTGACGTTCACCAAGCGTTCGTTCAAAATTTCAGCGGGAAAACGTTATGTAATGCTGGTAGTGTAGGCAATCCACTTGAAATTACACAAGCTTCCTATTTAATATTCGAAGGAACTTACAATGAAAAAGAAGCAGCAAGCTTTTCCATTCAACTCGTACGTGTACCGTATGATATTGAATTAGCCATCAGGCTAGCAGAAGAACTCGATATGCCAGAAATTGAAGAATACAAACAAGAATTACGGACTGCTTTATATCGAGGGTTTAAGGGAAAGTAAGCCAATCATAATATATCAACGATTTTTTCGATATATCGACGATTCGACAAAGGATATCGACTTACCGACAAATAGTGACATACACTCTTACTCATAATAATGTTATGTAAACTGATTGTAGGGAGGAAATACCATGAACCGAAAACAACGAATCAAAGAAATTGCAGATCATATTTTAAAATTAAATGTAACCCATCCAACAAGAGTTGGAGTAAGTGGTATAACAGCGTCAGGAAAAACAACATTTGCAAACGAGCTAGCGGAAGAAATAAAAAAACGAGGATTACCAGTAACACGCGCCAGCATTGATGATTTTCATAATCCAAGAGTGATTCGCTATGCAAAAGGAAAAGAGTCTGCAAGAGGGTATTACGAAGATGCACACGATTATACAGCTTTTAAAGAAAGATTATTAAAGCCTTTAGGACCAGACGGGAATTTACAATATGAAACGATTTCTCATAATTTAAAAACGGATATCCCTGTACATAATGAGCCGTTAATGGCTCAATCCAATATGGTATTAATAGTAGATGGAACGTTTCTATTGAAAAAAGATGTTGAGCATTTATTTGATTACAAAATCTTTGTAGATACAGATTTTGAGATTGCGAGAAAACGTGGTGCAAAGCGCGAGACTGAGGCTTTTGGAAGTTATGAAGAAGCAGAGAAAATGTTTTTAAACAGATATCATGCTGCCTGTAAGATGTATATAGATGAGCATAATCCAAAAAGTTATGCGGATGTTGTATTTCGGAATAATAACTTTGATGATCCAGTAGTTGTGTTTAAAGAAATTTAATATTGTTTATACAGCAAAAAATTCGTGAAAGGAGATGTTTTGGATGGATAAAAAAGAGAATCCGAACAATTGGCCTGTATGGGCGAATGAGTCAGTAGAGATAGTGAATGCAAATCCTGATTGGCAAGATAAAGGCCGATGTGAAGAGCAGCAACTATATGAACTGCTTGCTCCTCTCGGTATAAGCAAAGTAATACATATAGGAAGTACGTCCATACCTGGTTTACCTGCAAAACCTATCATTGATTTAATGGCTGAAATAGACTCATTTGATAGAGTACGACATATTTCAGCGAAATTGGCCATGTATAGTTGGCATTATGTAAGCCCAGAATTAGATGAAAGACCTTGGAGAAGGTTCTTTGTGAAAGTTAAGAATAATAGGCGTGTAGCGCACCTGCATTTGGTGGTTAAAGGAAGTGAGCGATGGGAGCAACAACTTTTATTTCGCAACCGCTTACGAGAAAATCCACAATTAGTTTATGAGTATTCAAATCTTAAACAAGATTTAGCTAAAAGATTTAACGAAGATAGAGAAGCCTATACAAAAGGTAAAACAGATTTTATTAAACAAGTTCTAAAATGATTTAATTTTTGATTGTAAATACGTTTGAATATAAAAGAAAAAACATACTGTATTTTATAACTTAAACTGACAGGAAATGCATGTAAACCAAGTGAAAGACTGCGATGTTCTAATGTATTTCCTTTTATTTATCAGGATAAATTATATATAATTGAATCAAGTTCATAGAAAGATAGGTATAAAAACGATTCTAAAAATCGACTTGATTTTATGAAAAAAATTAAAGGGAATAAGGCGAAAATATGTTAATAAAGTAAAAAGGGGACAAGAAATATAATGAATGAAGTACTAGAACTAAAAGAAGAACTACTACAAATTAAAAATAATAATTATGCCGTACCAGAAGACGTAGATGCATATCCATATGCACAGTGGATGCTAGATTATATCGGTTCACCTGATGCGGAATTACGTGATGATTTAATTTATAGTACGCTTCACACATGGATTACAAATGATGTATTTAGACAAAAAGAGTTACGAGGATTAATGTTACAAGCAATTAGTCCTGATTATTTATTTTATAAAATTGGTGAAAAAGGCACAGACTCTGTATTTAAACGTGCATTCTCCGTATTAATTCCGCCACTTATTTTATCTGTTCATGAGAGAGAACCGTTGTTATCGGAAGAGCAACTGTACAGTGTAGCAGAACAAGTGCTGGAATATGTATATTTAGAAGAAGATGTAAGAGGCTACGTAGAAGGAAAAGGCTGGGCACATTCTACGGCGCATGCAGCAGATGCACTCGATGCTTTAGCACGTACTATACAAAATCGTGAGTTTTCATATGCGATATTAGCTGCTGTTCGCCAGAAAGTTCGATTAAGTGATTACGTATATGTCCACTTTGAAGATGAGAGATTAGTAGCGCCAATTATGTCGTTACGTAACCAAAATCTTTTAACTGAAGAAGAGTGGAGCAATTGGCTACATAGTATAGCAACGGTTGAAGACATCCGACATCCGCAGCATGCTATTTTAGTACAAAATATTAGAACTTTCCTAAGAAGTTTTTATTTCAGAGCTTTAGAGACAGAAGGTAGTACAGCCTTTACAGATGATATATTGGAGACTTTGAAGGGTTTGCGTAGGTATTAAAAAAGGGAATATAAGAAAAGAATAAGACTAAAAAACCGATTATACTTGTAGGCCCTCTACAAAAATAATCGGTTTTTTAGTTGAATTGAATTATTAAATTTAACTATACACGAGTGTATTAAATATGTAATTGTGGATTCTCTTCATATAAACTATTCACATACTGTTTTAAATTCTTGATGAATAATAAAATATCTTCACTAGGCATTCTAGCATGTAGAAGATGAAATATGTTTCCTTTCCCAACTTCAAATTCATCTGAGGTCAAAGTAATAGGGATATTTTTAAAGATATGCCATGGGAAATATAAGTGTACAAAGGTTTCTCTAAAATATATACCTGATTGACAAATTAATACTCCATCAGATCCTTTCCCAATATTCCCAAGGACAGATGTATCTAAAAAAGCGATGATCTGTTCTTCTTTTGGAACAATAAATCGTGCCTCAATTGCTATTAACTTTTTGTCTGAAATATGAGTATCTACAAATAATCCGTTATCAGATTCTAATAATTCATTATGCGTTTCAAATAATGAGCAAATTGATTTTATCTCATCCATTTTGATAACTGGATGTATATCATGTTGTTTTGAATTTTGGAATGAATTCGTAAGAGCTATAAGTAATTCTTTAAATAACAGTGGGGGATAATCACTCCCGTTAATATTGAAACTTTTTTGTGCATCAAAAGATAAGAAACCATCTTTATCAATTTCAATTTGTTGCACTTCATTTAATTGATCCCATTTCAAACTTCCTTTACCTAATAACCAATTTTTCCAGTATAAACCCGAACTCGTAAAGTAAACACCATACTTTCCAGATCCAAATAAATTACAACTTAAAAAAGCAATAATTTGATCATCCGTGGGTATAGAAAAGCGTTTCTGGGCAATTGATAAGAAATCTTTAGGGATTCTAGTAACATAAAATCTAGATTGCTGATACTCTAAACAAATATCAGTTAAACGATTAATATCTATATTCATCTTAACCATTCTCCATTTCAAAGTTCGTTTCGATATATTAAATTATAAAGTTTTCAGGAAAATATTAACACTTAAATTTATATTAAATGAAGTAAAGGATTTATAAAATAAATTTGTATTAGGCTAAAAGTATGATCTGTATGATTTATTTGGAGGAGTATAATCTTGTTAAAGTAATAAAAAGGTACATAAAACCAACACCTCCCAACCATACTAAAAAAATGTGTTGGAGGTGAAGGCTATGGACGAAAAAGACTTTGAAAAAGTTTATAATGATTACTTGCATCAAGGAGAAGAGCAAGCTCAATTTGAAGTAGACCATGAAGTCAATTCAGGAGCAGAACAAATTGTCGCGGTTCGTAAAAATGATGATGGGGATTTAATAGCGTTTAAAACAAGTAGCGGGAGAGAGTTAGATTATATGACTGCTCTTAGCGAAGCGAAATCAGGGAAGTTAGCTCATGTGGACGTATTTCATAAGTATGGTAGAGATATTATAGGTAGTGAAGCAGATGGAATAAAAGAAAATAACTTAGATAATTTACCTTCATTTTAAACGGGTAAACCTCAAGAAGAGAATGTTCATTTGGGTATTCTCTTCTTTGTGTTGCGAAGTTTTCCTTGCGAAAAGAAGGTTCATCTTTAATGGGCGATCATACTTTTAAAGAGCGCTCTAAATTTCTCTTTATCTTCTGCTGTAAATGGTTTCGGTCCCTTTGTGCGCTTACCACTTTTTCGAACCATTGCACTTAAATATCGTGTTTGTAACAATTGTTCAATGTTATCATTCGTATACTTATAGCCTTTATGGTGTAGAACGATACAGCCTTTTGCTAATGCAAGCGAAGCAAGACCGTAATCTTGCGTTACAATTAAATCTTCTTTTTTTGCTAACTGCATAATTCGGTAATCTGCAGCATCTGCTCCAGAATCAACATAAATTGTTTCCACACCTTTTGGCTGCTCTGCATTAGAATAATGAGAAAAGCTAGTAACGAGGGTTACAGGGATTTCTGCATTCGTAGCCTCTAAAATAATCACATCTTTTACAGGACAAGCATCTGCATCAACGTAAATTTTCATTTTTATCACTCCTATGACTAGGTTCGAGTTGATAATAATGGTAGATTTAGGTTTTGTCAAACGAGATAGCTTTATTTCATGTTATTTTTCACAAACCAAAATAGCCTCACGCAAACGAGAAATACCTTCCTCAATTTGATCAATATTCACTTTTCCATAAGATAAACGAATATAACCATCTTTCGCGCCGAAAATACTCCCAGGCATAAATGCAATTTCTTGTTTTAAACTTTGCATAATAAGTTGTTTTTCGTTTATCGGTTCTTTTAATTTTCCCCATATGTATATACCGCCGGTCGGGTTTGAAAAAGAGATTTTATCGTGAAGTTGCTCGTTTAGGGCGCGAACGATAATGTCTCTTTTTTCTGCTAATTGTTTTCGTAACGGTACGATATGAGACTGAAATGGTACAGTTTCGAAAAATTGTTGCATAAGCCACTGCGGGAATATGCTCATTCCTAATTCCATTTGGTGCCTTGCGTCAGATAACCTTTCTACTACAGACTGCGGGGCGACAAGCCAGCCGACTCGTAAGCCTGGTGCAATCATTTTAGATAAGGAATGTACATAAATGACTGTTCCATTTTCATCAATTGATTTCAAAGTAGGGCAAGGTTGTTTTTTTTCTAGCGTAAGTAAACTAGAAGGATCATCTTCAACAATCGCAATTCGTAAGTCTGCGCAAAGTGATAATAGTTTTTTTCTACGGTTAGGATGAAGCATTGTGCCCGTAGGATTTTGGAAGTTTGGATTTAAAAAAATCATTTTAATACGATGCTTTCTATATAATTCTTGCACATCGTCTGGATTAATACCGTGTTCATCGACAGGTAACGGGAAAATACGGATACCTGCTGATTGGAATAACGGTAAGGAATAACAGTGTGAAGGGCTTTCGAAAGCAACTGCATCACCGGGATTTAATAAACATTGAACGATAAGGTGAAGTGCTTGCTGTGCGCCAGATGTAATCATTATGGATTGTTCAGTCGCTTCAACTTTTAAATATTCTTTCATATATTTTACGACCGCTTGTCTTAGCGGGAGATAGCCTTGCGGATGATCATAACTTAATGAATGCGTTAACGGTTGTTCTCGTAAAATTGTCTGTAGTTGATCGTGAGGATAAAGGTTACAACCGAGCTCGCCGTTTGCGAAATCAATGATATTTTCATTTTGTTGTACTTCTGCCCGAATATGGCGAAGTAACGGTAAGTTTGGTAAAAAAGTACCGCCTTCTACGAAATTTCTCCAGTTCGGAGTTAATGTTGGAGAAACGCCCCACATATGTGTACTTACACGTGTCCCTTTACCAGTCGTACTTTCCACAATCCCCATAGCACGTAGTTCATTATAAGCAGTCGTTACCGTACTTCGGTTTACATTTAACTGCGTAGCTAATTTCCGTTCGGAAGGGAGGAAGCTTCCAGGAGGAAGTTCTCCGTATGTAATACGTTTCTCAATAAAGTCAACTACTTGCTGATAAATTGGGATTTTACTGTCGTTATCTAGCTTCCATTCCATACAAACGCCTCCGCATCTCTTATATACATTAAGTATAACAAATTGGCTGGGGAAAAAAACAGCCAATTGGACGGTGCTATATCCAGCCAATTTTACTATGCTAAATATGGAAGGGGAGATTCGGATGAAACGATGGAAAATGGAGTGGCTCCTAGTATCAGTAGCATTAGTATGGGGAGCGAATTATACAATTGGAAAGTATGGCGTGGCATATATGTCATCCATTCAATTTAATAGTTTACGATTTTTAGTAGCATCTCCGGTATTATTACTTATTACATTTTTAATGGAACGCTCATTACGTATTGAAAGAAAAGATTGGTTACGACTAGTAGCAGTCGGTATCGTTGGTACGGCAATGTATCAAACGATGTTTATGCTATCTGTGAAATATACTTCAGCAACGAACGCCTCATTATTAATTGCGATGTCACCTATATTTACAGGGATATTAGCAGTATTGCACAAACAAGAACGTTTTTCGATGAAAGTACAAATTGGTTCAATAGTAGCGTTTATTGGTGCAGCATTCGTTTTATTAACAGGACATACAGGAGGAGCTACTTACGAGTATGCGTGGCTTGGGAATATAATTGGATTAGTCGCAGCAATTGCGTGGGGATGGTATCCAATTTTAGCGCAACCTCTTATTACAAAATACTCCGCAATGAGAGTCACATCATGGTCTACTTTAATTGGAATTGTACCACTAGTTATATACTGTTTATTCAACGTAAATACTTTAACGTGGCCAGTAGATACGCCAAGCTGGGGATCACTAGCATATTCAATCATCTTTGCAACCATCTTCGGACTAGCAATGTGGTATGTCGGTATTAGTCAAATAGGCTCAACAAAAGTAATGGTTTATATGTATCTCGTACCATTATTCGCAGTTATCTTTGCGGCAGTAACAATTGGGGAGCAAATTAATATGATGCAACTCGTTGGCGGACTTATTATTTTCATTGGCTTATATGTTGTAAAAAAAGGTGGAATGAAAAAGCCTGCTCTCAATTTGAAAAAAGTAAGTTAGTAGTAAAAATGATCTCCTTCATATAGAAGGAGATCATTTTTTATTTCGTAATAACAGCGCTTGTTCAACAGCCCATTTTTGATGGTCATGAATGAGAAGCTCTACAGTATGTAAAGGAGACATCCACCTTAGAACATGATCCTCCTCACAATTTTCAGTTTGTTTCTGCACCATGTTCGCAATATAAAAGAAACCATCATTCAAATAATATGTATCTTCCTTTTCTGCATAAAAATATCGTGCGGCATTACCGATATATTGATCAATTTCAATTGCCCATCCTAATTCCTCTAGTAGTTCACGGTGCAAAGATTCTTCTTTTGTTTCATTACCTTCCATACCGCCACCAGGTAAAAAGTAACGGTCTCCTTTTTGGATAACAGCAATCATTGAAGAAGATGAATGGAAAATAATCGCATAACAACTAGGTCTTAATACATAATGAACAGTAGATTTTTTCGAGCCAAATGTAAGTTTCGAAATCATAAAACACGACCTTTCTCTATAAAATACATAAAAGGGATATTAAGGTAAATGAAGAGTGATATAAGTATAATCTTAATAGATTGGAGTGGTAACAACATGATAAATCGAAAATGTGCAAGATGTAAAGAAATAACAGGTACATTGCATGGTGGTAAAAAAATTAAGGAAGAATTTCTATGTGAAGACTGTTTGCAAAAAGGAATTGCGAGCGGAGAAATCGAATTATCACAAGTGGAAGAAAAACAAACTTCGTATCTTTCTATAAAAATATTAAAAATAATGAGTGTTATTTATTTAATAGTATCAATTATAACCGCTTTTTCTGCTGGAGCATTTATACAGGATCCAGGGCTTGGTGGAATATCTTTTTCAATAACAGGTGCAGTTGGTGTTATGATAATTGGATCGATATTCCAGTCTGTTCTAGTATTTTGCGGGATTTGGGTATTCATTCTATTAGTAGAAACCGTAATTAAAATATATGAAAAAATGAAGTGAGTGAGAGGGAGAAATATATGCAAGTAAGAAACATCCAAGGGGAAGATTATGTAAAGATTCATTCTGTTTTAAATGATTGGTGGGGCGGGAGAGACATGGCTGACATGTTGCCAAAATTGTTTTTCGTTCACTTTCAAGAAACGAGTTTTATCATTGAAGAAGATGGCGAAACGTTAGGTTTCTTATGCGGATTCTTTTCACAAACATATAAAGATGAAGCATACGTTCATTTTATCGGTGTAAATCCGAAGTATAGAAGAAGAGGAATCGCATCGACATTGTATTCTTATTTCTTTGATATCGCTCGTGCAAATAATCGTAAAGTTGTAAAAGCAATTACGTCACCAATTAACAAAAAGTCGATACTGTTTCATCAAGAAATTGGTTTTCGAATTGAGGCTGGGGATAATGAGGTAGAGGGTGTATCGGTACATACAAATTATGATGGGAACGGCGGTAGTAGAGTTTTGTTTTTGAAAAATGTGTAAATAAAAGAGGAATGATTGCATGGATATGCAGCAACGAAGAATGTTAGTAGCAGGAATCGTTTTAGCAGTAGTGTTAGGGGTAGGCTATTTTTCGACAAACGTATTACAAACTTTCTCAATCGTATGTTTAGCAGTAGCGATTGTATTTGGAGTTATAGGGAGCATACAAAAGAAACGTCAAAACAAGAATTAAAAATTTGAAAATTTTTATGATACCTCAAAATTTCTCGTTTTAGAGTATTTGTTTTTCTTAGCTTAATGACGATGGGATTGTATCACAAATTCTATTCAATTAAGTTTATATTAAAACACCATTCTTGTCCCGTTGTTGCAGACATAATGATATCCTTTTTTGTTTTGTTAATTTGATAGAAGCGAGTGGGGTGTCAAAAGCAATTTCTGTAAAATAATTTCATCAAAAGAGGGGATTTATATGCATTTTGAAAGAGATAGATATTTTTTAGAGATGGCATTGGAAGAAGCTGAAATGGCATTAAAAGAAAATACATATCCAGTAGGAGCAGTTATTGTTGATGAAAATAATAGTGTTATTGCAAGAGGAAGAAATAGAGTGCATCCACAAAGAGACGTAACAGCTCACGCAGAGATAGACGCTATTCGTAATGCAGGCCAAGCAATGTTTGATGCAAAAATAAACAATGAGAAGTTTACTATTTATAGCACGTTGGAACCGTGTCCAATGTGTACAGGCGGTATTTTATTTGCAAAAATACAGAGAGTAGTCTGGTTACTAAATGATGACTTAGGTTTTGGTGGATATAAAAAGATAAAAAACGCTTTAGTATTCGAAGGGAAATTTAATAAAATCGAAATGGTGGAAGAACCATTGAAAGATTTAAAAACGAGACAATTAGAACTTATGAGACAATGGGAGCTAAATCCAAACAATGTTGTTAATTTACGTAAGGCAATAAAAAAATAGTTGTTTCTTTAAATTAAAATACTGCCATATTACCATCAATTTAAAAAATATAGTGAAATTATATCAATTTAACAATAAAATATGGGAGAATCTATTACTAATAGAAAGCCGTCCTAAAAGTATTCTAGGATGGCTCTTTTTTGTTGTGAGGAGATAAAAGTATGGAGAGTAAACAAAGTAGAAATGAGTACTTACGACGCATTTATAAAGTGCAAGATTATATAGAATCACACATAAATGATTCACTTTCAATTGAAGAGTTAGCGGATGTAGCAGGATTTTCAAAGTTTCATTTTCATCGTATTTTTAAAGGGATAGTAGACGAACCATTATCACGGTATGTAAACCGATTAAAATTAGAAAGAGCAACAAATTTACTTACATACCGTTTTGATATGACAATTACAGATATTGCGTACCACTTCGGATTCACAGATTCAGCAGTTTTCTCCCGCACATTTAAAAGTCATTACGGAATAAGTCCATCTCAATATCGAAACGACAATAGCAAGAATTGCAAAGACGTAAGCGAAACTTCTCAATACAATGAGTGTAAGAAGGTTCGAGGAAATGTTGAAATTGTAACAGCGGATAATATAAACGTCGCATACAAAAGACATATCGGTACATATGAAGAGTTAACGATTGCTTTTCCAAAAATGATAGAGAAATTATTTCATTACGCAGCGGAGGAAAACTGTCATGTATTTGAGCATACGAAAGTATTAACCATTTATCACGATCATCATGAATTTACTGAGGGCAATCATTTACGAACTAGTTTATGTATAACAATTCCGAATGAATCCGCAGTAGAAACGAGCGACATTGGAATAATGGTAATACCTTCTGGAAAGTATGCGGTAGGTCATTTTGAAATATTCCAAGATGAATATAAAGGAGCATGGGATTTCTTATATGGTGAGTGGCTTCCAAATAGCGGATATAAACCGAGGGATTCATATCCTTTTGAAATGTATAAAAATGACCCAAGGCAGCACCCGGAAAAGAAACATATAGTTGATATATATGTACCTATCGAACCTTTTTAATCGTTGATTAAGGGGGAAGAACAATGCAAACTGCTGAAAAGCTAGACTGTATTATAAAAGAAGAATACAAAAATATTAATGGTATGTTAGTAGTGCAGAGAGGTAATGTTGTTTTTGAAAATTATTATAATGGCTACAGTCCAGATGATGCGTTTCATGTAGCGTCAGTTACAAAAACGATAATCTCTGCGTTAATTGGGATATGTATAGATAAGCGCTATATAAAAAGTGTTGATCAAAAAGTAATAGAATTTTTCTCGGAATATAACGTTCATTCACCTGAAATAACAGTAGGTCATCTTCTTACGATGACAGCTCCACATCCTTTCGTAGACTGGCAGGAACCGTTAGAAGAATTATGTACGCAAGAGGATTGGGTACAGTATACACTTAATAGAATGGGGAATGGCGGAGAAATCGGATCTTTTAAATACTCATCTGCAGGAGCTCATGTACTATCAGCAATTATTACGAGCGCAACAGGAAAAGGTGTCCGTGAATTTGCGAATGAATACTTATTTCAGCCACTCGGCATGAGAGAAATTCCAAACTACAATATGAAAGCATTTGGATTTGATGACTTATTCGGAAAAGATGTAAAGGGATGGGTTCATGATCCAAATGGTATTTCGATAGGCGGCTGGGGACTAACGTTAACAGTTAAAGATATGGCTAAGTTTGGACAGCTATATTTGAATGAGGGTATTCATAATGGAAAACAGATACTATCAAAATCATGGATAAAAGAATCGACAACAATGAACCAAAATCAATATGGTTACTTATGGTGGTTACGAGAAGAGGATGGAATCTTTTCATACTGTGCAATGGGCGATGGTGGGAATGTGGTTTGCTGCGTACCAGAGAAGGAACTGGTGGTGGCGATTGCTTCTGAGGTTATACCGAATGCAGGGGATAGATGGAAGTTAATTAAAGAGTGCATATTTCCTTATTTAAAAGATTAATATGGTTATTTTTATAAAAATAAGAATGAAAGTTTTAGTTAAACTTGTTTTGTTCTTCATGATAGAAAAAAGTGTTGTATTAACTAAGTTGAGCAACTAAGATTAGAAAACTTCAACACCTATACGATTATTGAATAATTGCAAGGTGTTGAAGTACTTTATAATTTGTTTAGGTACTCTTAACTATTTTTTAACTTTTTGATGTATTAGATACATCATGCCAAACACAATTACCAGCAAGATAAATTTAATTAATTCCATTAGGCTAATATCCCATTTTGTTTCTACTCCATCTGTTAAATAAAATACATTGAACATGCCATGTAAAATTGCAGGTGTTATCACAGAACGGCTATACTCTTTCGTATACGTCAAAATTATAGATAAAATAAATAATAACGAGAGATAGCTTAATATACCTACAAACCATAATCCATAGTTTTTATAAAAGATTGATACTGGTAAATGCCATAAAGACCAAAGCGATGCAGTAATGATTGCTGTTTGTTTTAATGAATATTTTTTTCGTAAATGGTAATGAAAATTTCCACGCCATATGATTTCTTCTAAAAATGCAGACAAAGCAGCAATTGTAAGACCAATGAGTAGGAGAAATCCTAATTCATTACAATAATTAAATAAGAATTTTATATTATAAATATAAAAATAGAAATGCAGACATAGCCCTAGAAGTATTGGGAATAAAATGGAGAAAATCAAAGTTCTTATTTTTGGACGTGAAATTCCAAATGTATGAACTATTTTTTGTTTCTTATATAATTTCTGATATAAAATAGCAGCTAAAAGCGGAATAACCATCGTAAACCCTAAGTAATTACGACCATTTTCTATGTTCAGTAAGATGATATATACAAGCGATGTAAGGCAATACATACATAATGTTGAATGATAAACTATGTTTCTATTTATATTTTTCACCTACTTACATGTATAAGTGATTAATCAAATATCCGATATTTTAATTATATATGAAATGGAAATTACATATGTTGAACTTGTAGAAAAAGTTAGACTAACCCCGTAACTTTACACAGCAAAAAATCGTTTAACAAAAGAAAGGATTTTCAATCACGAATGGGGGAGAACAATGAAGATTCTAATTCTAGGTGGTACACGATTTTTAGGAAGAGCTTTTGTAGAAGAGGCATTAAAAAGAGGGCATGAAGTTACATTATTTAATCGCGGAACGAATAAAGAAATTTTTCCTGAAGTAGAGCAGTTAATTGGTGATAGAAATAATGATGTTTCAAGTTTAGAAAATCGAAAATGGGATGCGGTAGTCGACACGTGTGGATTTTCTCCGCATCATATTAGAAATGTTGGAGAAGTGTTACGGGATAATATAAAGCATTATATATTCATTTCAAGTCTTTCTGTATATAAAGATTGGATTCCGCATCAAATAAAAGAAGATTATATATTACAAGCTGAACCTACGGGTGATCAATTAAAGGCTGTGGAGAATGGTGAAGTTTCTCCTTATGAGTATTATGGTGCGCTGAAAGTATTGTGTGAAAAAGAAGCAGAGAAGTATTGGCCGGGGCGTGTTCTACACGTAAGAGCAGGACTTCTTTCAGGTATGTATGATTATACAGACCGGCTTCCATACTGGATTGGGCGTGTAGCAAAGGGAGGAGAAGTGTTAGTTCCAGGAAGAAAAGACCGCCCAGTGCAGGTAGTTGATATAAAAGACGTCGCAAACTGGGGACTAAACATGGCAGAAAACAATAAAGCAGGTATATTCAATGTTACAGGTCCAAGTTATGAATTGACGATGGAAGAGCTATTAAATACGTGTAAAAAGGTTACGAGTAGTGATGCTGCATTCGTTTGGGTAGATGAATCATTTATGAATGAACATAAAGTACAGCCTTGGACAGAGATGCCACTATGGCTTCCAGAAACTTTTTCATTAGAAGGTGAGACGAAGCCGTGGAAAGGTGGTTTTTCTATTAGTATAGATAGTGCTGTGAAAGAAGGGCTTACTTTTAGAAGATTAGAACATACAGTTACAGATGTGTATGAGTGGATGAAGAGTGTGGACGAATGGGAATTAAAAGCAGGTATTTCAGGCGAGAGGGAGAAAGATTTGTTAGAAAAGTGGTATCAATAAATTTAGATGAGCCCTTTGAATATACTTGATTGCACATAAGATGGAATCATAAAAATAATAGTAGAACTTGGGTTGCTCCTTCGTTAGAAACTTTCATGAAGTGGTGGGAAAGTGGGAAGATAACAATTTAAACATAGTATCATGAAAAACGCCTTGTTACGAAAGAAACAAGGCGTTTTTTGCAATTAAAAAATCTACCACTCTATCGATTCTTCCCCGTACATGTCCTATAACTTAGGAAACATCTTTTTTAATCCTTCTTCGTCATCTTCATTCCAGTCCAGTCTAACTTCATATCAACTCCCTCAGATTGTTCTTCTGTTTCAAACTCTATTGCTTTCACACTACCGGCTGTGCCTAAAACACAACGTAGTCTTTATACCGCGTAAGACTTCCACCTCAAAGTCGAGCAAATATGAGGAAGCCCCGTATAAATAAGTTGTATGAATTACTATTATTAGATTGTGTTTGTGACTATATTTTGGAAATTTTCTGTTGATTTACAATATGCGATAGTATATATTGTATATAAAGTATATATACAATATTTTTAAAAAGAGGTATTTGCATGCAAATCGTTATTACGAACACTTCAAAGGAACCTATTTATGAACAAATTGGCGTCCAAATAAAAAAACTTATTTTACTAGGTGATTTAAGGCAAGGAGATGCTCTTCCTTCAATGCGTCAGTTAGCAAAAGATTTAAGAGTAAGTATTATTACAACGAAAAGAGCATATGAAGAACTGGAAAAAGACGGTTTTATTTATTCAATTGTCGGAAGGGGGTCCTTTGTAGCAGAACAAAACATTGAAACTATGAAAGAAAAAAAATTAAAGACAGTTGAAGAAAAGTTGTGTGAAGCGATTCAAAATGCTAAACAAATGGATGTTTCTTTAAATGATCTAAAAGAAATGCTTACAATTTTATACGAGGAGGAAAACTCTTGGAAAACGTAATAGAACTTCAAAATGTCAGTAAATCTTTTAAAGGATTTCAAATTAAAAATTTTTCGATGGAAGTAAAAAAAGGATTTGTTACGGGTTTTATTGGGGGAAATGGATCAGGTAAATCTACAACGATTAAAATGATTATGAATCTAATGAACCCGGATAGTGGAAATGTCTCCTTATTTGGCATGAACTATTCGACTGATGCGAAGCGAATTAAAGAAAGAATTGGTTTCGTTTATGACGATAATGTGTTTTATGATGAACTCACATTAAAGGAAATTACTAAAATTATTGCGCCTGCTTATAAAAAATGGGATTTTAACCAATTTACATATTATAAAGATCTGTTCGAATTACCATTAAATAAAAAAATGAAAACATTCTCCAAAGGAATGAAAATGAAAGCCTCTCTTGCAATTGCCCTTTCACATCATGCTGAACTAATTATTATGGATGAGCCTACTTCCGGACTCGATCCGGTATTTAGAAGAGAATTATTGGATGTTTTACAAAATATTATGCAGGATGGTGAGAAAACTATCTTTTTCTCATCTCATATTACAACGGATTTAGACCGCATTGCCGATTATATTACATTTATTCAAAATGGGAAGCATATTTTTACAAAAGATATTTATGCCATTGCAGAAGATTATATTTTGGTCAAAGGACCACTAGATATGTTAGATTTTGATACTGAGCGTGAATTTATATCTGTATGTAAGGCAAATACAGGTTTCGAGGGATTGATTGAAAATGTAAATTCTATCGAAACTTTATTTAATAAAGAAGTGGTGATTGAAAAACCAAGTTTAGAGGATATTATGTATTTCATGAAAAAGGGGGAGTCAAGATGCTTAATTTAATTAAAAAGGATTTGATTTTACAAAAAACTTTTTTACCTGCTTATCTCTTATTTTTAGTTACCTATTTGTGGGCCGGCATGGATGTTGCATATGTCATAATCATTTGTAGTGCCGTTTTTGTAATTAACACATATCAATCTGATGATAAAGATAATGCTAATATTTTAGTAAACTCATTACCGTATACTAGGAAGGAAATTATAAGTTCAAAATACGTTGGAACCTTATTTTTTACAATAGTAATCATTCCATTTTGTTTGGTTGGGAAATATTTCATTTTAGACAGCATGGAATTTCAACTTTCCTTAGAAAGTTACATCCTAGGCTTCTTGGCAGTCATGCTGATTACTGCATTTTACATCCCATTTTTTGTTGCATTTAAAGTGAAAACACTGGTACCAGTTTTTATATTTTTATCTATTGGAGTTATATATTTAATGCGAAATACTCCATATTTATTAAATAAATATGCTAATGGCGTACTGACCTTTTTAAAAGAGATTTCAGATTTGAAATTATTTCTTATATTTGCTGTCATAGCAGTAGGGTGCTATGGGGTTTCATGGATATTATCTATTCGTATCTATCAGAACAAGGCCCTTTAATAGCAAGTTCTAAAAGGAGGATCATTTACATGACATCAAAAAAATGGCGTCCTATTCGAATACGAAATTGGCTAAAAACTCTTGGAGCATTTTTCGTTATGCAACTAATTTTTATCATCCTTGATATGAATTCGTGGATACCGAACTTCAAGGAAGGAGGAGTTGGGGATCGTCTCGTTAATTCAGAGTTCTTTACGGAATGGTTCGCTCCTTATAAAACAAAGCAATTTAACGTATTAACGGTAGTTATGGCTATTTTACTATTCCTAAATGTATTAACAAGTGTAATAAAAGACGCTTTTTCTAGAAAAAAAATTAATTAGCACATAAGTTGACCTTGCATCTTTTTTAATAATGTCTTAACAATATTTAAAAACAACAGAGGAAAGATAAAACTCCATTTATTGAAGTTTTACTTTATCTTTTATAATGATTCCTTAGGAATTATTTGATTTTTCAGTTTTGTATATTGACAATGTTTCCATTCGTCCCCCATAATGCTTCTCTAGTGTATGCAGTGATTGTGACATATGTATTTATACTTGTGATGATAAATGATGTGTATTGTTTTTGGAAAGTTAAAAAATCATTGAAAGAAATGGAAAAAATCAGTAATCTTATTTGTGCAGTACATACATAATAGTTTTATAGCGATTTTCAAATGAAATATAAGGGGAAATGGTGTGGATCTAACATTTAAAGTAGAGGAAACATGTTTTAATTACCGAGTCGGAGCAATTTGTAAACAGAATAATAAAATACTCATTCTGCAAGGTGACGGTGAAGATTTTTGGTATGTACCAGGCGGAAGAGTGAAAATGCTAGAAAATAGTGAAGACGCGTTAACACGAGAACTTGCGGAAGAGTTAGCGGTTCCTATTGAGGTGAAGAGATTAATATGGTCGGTAGAAAATTTCTTTACACTTTCTGAACGAAAGTTTCATGAAATTAGTTTTTACTATGAAGTAGAGCTGAAACAATTACCTGCGAATGGAGCGGAGCAATATGTTTTGGAAGAAGAAGGTAGAACGTATTTCTTTAAGTGGGTGCCGGTAGAAGAGTTAGATACATATAACTTACAGCCATCATTTATAAAAGAGAAAGTAAAGGATGTATTAGTTCATACAGAACATATCATATCATTTTACAAAAGTAAATGTATGGGAGGGGAAAAGGATGAAAGGGACTAAAAAAGAAATTCTTATAGAAGGAAAAGTAATTCCGTATACACATATTGAAAAAGGTTCTAATACAGTATGCTTTATGTTTTCAGGCTCGGGATACAATTACGATAAACCGTTATTTTATTATGCGACGATGCTTATGCTCGAAAATAAAATAGATGTAGTACATATTCATTATTCTTATGACGAACAAGTAATGAATAAACCAATGGAAGAAATAACGAAAGTAATGATGGATGATATTAATCCTATAATGAAGGAAGTATTAAAAGGTGAGCAATACAACGAGACGATGTTTTTAGGGAAGTCACTAGGAACAATTCCGATTGCAAATGATTTAATGAAGAGAGAAGAGTTTGCAAAGTCAAAGATGATACTACTTACACCTTTGCTTACTTTTGATTCAATTTTTGATTCGATTTTACATAGTCGTCATGAAGGGTTATTAGTAATTGGAGATAAAGATCACCAATATAATGCAGATCAAATCGATCCGTTATATAAAACAAATTTACAGATCCAAGTTGTCAAAAATGCAACTCATTCTGTAAATGTTGGGGAATATGAAACAGAGAATTCAATTGAGGCGATAGCAAATATAATAAAAAAACTTAAAGAAGTTATTAGGACAAACCAACCTATCAATACATAAAAAAAGAGGTGCAATTTGCACCTCTTTTACTTTAATAAGCCTTCAAAACATGGAGCAAATAATCCTTACGATTCAGCGGATTATAATCAACGCGTTTTCGAATAGGAAAGGGACCCGTCAGTTTTATAAAACCAGCTGGCTTCGTTGTAAATATACCTTCTCCTTCAGTGAATGAATGAAGCATTCGTTTAAAATTCTCTGTTTTCGCAACAGGTAATGACCCAGTTAACTGGTAAGAATCATTATTGAATATAGGCTCTGCAAAAGTTGCTGGAATAGCAGCTAGTTTATACATTGCAGTACTAATTGTATGTTCCGGTACAGTTAATTCAAATTCGTTTACAGGTTCATATACACATGTTTCAGCTTGCTTTAAAGCATTCATTAAAACGAGTGGTGTTAAGTTTCTAAAGTCACTCGCTGTAGTAACAGGACTAGCATAACCTGTATGGGTTAACGTGACGATAATGTCCGTAACTTCCCATCCGTACAAACCTTGATTTAACGTTTGAAATACAGTATCTTCAATCGCTTTATGAAATGCTAAAGGCAATGATCCAAGTTCAACGCCTAAGTTATATGTTATGCCAGAGTTAAGCTCACCACGTTTGATTTTAAAACCAATTGTTGCGTAAAATGGATTCGCTTTTTCGCCCATTACTTCAATGCTATTCCCTATGCCAATGGGTTTCTCAATACATACGACACGCGTATTTGAGAAAGTAACTTGCAAATTATATTTCTCAAAAAGAGTTGTTTCAATTACCTCTTTTTGTACTTCACCGAAAAGGCGAATATATAGTTCATTATGAACATCATCTTTCCACACTTTAATGAGCGGATCTTCTTCACATAGCTCCATAAGCGCAGCGTATAGATCATGGATTCGTTCTTTTGGTAATGCTTCAATAACAGCTTCCATTTGTGGTTCGGCAAAGTGAATGTCTCTTATATAAAGAGTCCGTTCACCGATAATATCACCAATTTTAATATCATTTAGTCCCCACACTTTGGAAAATTCTCCGCTAGGAACGATAGAAGCTTGAACGGCATTTCCGTTATGAAACATACATATTTTCTTAATCTTTTCTTTATGTGCTAGAGCTTCCCCGCGCTGTATATAAACATATTTTCTAACATGTAAACGACCAGAAAAAACTCTTATATATGCAATCTTTTCCCCAGAAGGTTCACGTTCAATTTTAAAAACAACACCGGATAATATTTCATGTTCTGCCGGATTTTTAGCTGGAATTAAGTCTGAAATATTTTCGAGCAGTTCAGTTACTCCCATACCTGTCATAGCTGAACCGAAAAAGATAGGGAACACATTTGCTTGCGTTATTTGTTTAATGAGTTCTTCTCTTAATAGTGTTTCCGGTACAATTTCGTTATTTACGTATGACTCAAGTAAAGATTCATTATATGGTGCTAGCAGTTCTATACAATCGTCATATGATTTGTATGCAATGATACGGGCTTCTTTCGTTCCTTCGTTTAGGGCAGAGTAGAAGGGGAATGCTTCATTTGAAAGAATCTCTTTTATTTGCTTCATAACTTTTTCAGTATTTGCACCGCTACGATCAATTTTATTTACGAATAATATTGTTGGTATGTTTAGTTTCTGTAATGTCCGCATTAAAATTTTTGTTTGTGCTTGCACACCTTCAACAGCAGAAATAACTAAGATTGCACCGTCTAGAACGCGGAATGATCGCTCCACTTCAGCGATAAAATCAGCGTGTCCAGGTGTATCTATAACATTTACTTTTAAGTCATTGATACAGAAAGAAACGACAGATGCTTTAATCGTAATTCCGCGCTGTCTTTCTAAATCCATTGAGTCAGTTTGCGTATTACCACTATCTACTCGGCCAATTTCATTAATCACATTCGTTTCATAAAGAATACGCTCAGTCAAACTCGTCTTGCCAGCGTCTACGTGCGCGACAATCCCTATATTTATTGTTGTCATATGTGAATATCCTCATTTCATTTTCCATTTTTAATTCCTCATTTCTATTTGTGTATTGCCGCATTACAATCACTCTCCAGTCATTTGAATTAGTACTATTATAGTGCAATTAACATTATTTGTAACGCGACAAAGCGCCTTAATTTGGAAAAATATAAATGAAAACAAAATGCTTGCATTCTAAATCGATATAGATTATATTAATTGACATATCAACTATTGATACATCAAACATCTTTGTTTTGTATGTAAAGGAGGGGTAGTTTGACAAGTTCATGCTCAAAAGAAGCGATTATTTTATATAAATTACACTTTCTAAATAAAGAAGTAAGTTCGAAGTTTGAAGGGTGTACGGGTATGAGCCAGTCTCGATTAGAGCTTATACTTCAGTTATATGAAGTAGGTGAAATAAGTCAAAAAGCACTTCAACAAGAAGTGAATATTGACAATGCTGCGATTACAAGACATTTAAAGCAGCTAGAGGCAAATGAAATGATAGTAAGACGTAAAAATCCAGACGATAACAGAATTACGTTAGTGTCTCTTACTGAAGAGGGACGAAATAAAATTCAGGCGTTTCAAGAGGAAAAAGAACGTTTTGCAGCTTCAGCATTTAAAGGATTAAGTGAAGAACAGCGCGATAATCTTTTAAATGTGTTAAATCACATTCAAGAAAATATAAAAGAACTTTAAAAAAGGGAGAATACAACTATGACTAACTCAGTAAAAACAAATGATTTTAACGAAATTTTAACAGGACGCCGTTCAATTCGTAAGTACGATCCTTCCGTGAAAATTAGCAAAGAAGAAATGACAGAAATTCTTACAGAAGCAACACTTGCACCATCTTCAGTAAACATGCAACCATGGAGATTTTTAGTGATTGAAAGTGACGAAGCGAAAGCAACACTTGCGCCACTTGCGAAATTTAATCAATCTCAAGTAGAAACATCTTCAGCGATGATTGCTGTATTTGGTGATTTAAACAACTTTGATAACGCAGAAGAAATTTACGGTACAGCAGTAGAGCGCGGTTTAATGCCAGCTGAAGTAAAAGAAGATCAAATGAAAAAACTTTCAGGTTACTTCTCAATGGTTACACCAGACGTAATGAAAGATACAGTACTAATTGACGGTGGTCTTGTAGCAATGCAATTTATGCTAGCAGCTCGTGCTCACGGTTATGACACTTGCCCAATTGGTGGATTTGAAAAAGACCAAATCGCAGAAGCATTCGGATTAGATAAAGAACGTCACGTACCAGTAATGTTAATTTCAATCGGAAAAGCTGCTGACAGTGGTTACCAATCCGTACGCCTTCCAATTGAAAAAGTTGCTGAGTGGAAGTAATTTTATAAATACAGAAATAAGTGAGATATGAGAGGGGAAACACCATGATTATTATTCACGCAATATTTCAAGTAGATCCAGCAAAACAACAATCATTTTTAGAAGAAATTCGTCCGCTTATTCATAGTTCAAGAGAAGAAAGTGGAAATGTATCTTATGACCTTTATAAAGATACAGAAAAAGAAAATGTATATACGATGGTAGAAGTATGGAAAGATGCAGAGGCAGTTGCGAGTCATAATACGAGTGAACACTTCACATCTTTCGTTAGTAAAGTAAAACAATTTTTAACTGCTCCTCTTGATATAAAAGCTTATAATGGAGAGTTAGTAAAATAATATAATATAATATAATATAATAAAAAAGATGACTTTAGCTTATAGTGAACTGAACCCTATAAAAT